>JANOGZ010000441.1:0-7340 GCA_031406255.1 Pyrinomonadaceae bacterium
CTTCGGTCAGCTGATGACCCTCCTCGATCGTCTCTTGCCGAGCGGACGCATGCGCGCGGGCCGCGAGGCGACAGGATGAAAATCCTCCCCGCCCAAAACTTAAGCTCAATAGCGCCCGATTCGTGCCGCGCGAGACGCCCGGCTGGAGGCTCATGACAGCAGTTTTCCTGTGCTCCGTCCGTCGATAATCCAACCACCTTAAGCCATCCCGGCAGATAACCGCCTAGCATTTCTCGCGCCGTCTGTACCATCGCTTCATCGAATAAAGCACACGCCGGGATAGATTGTGAATTACTATCCCGGCATGTGCCTCATTGTCTGGATGCGTGGTGGGAGAGCTTAGCTACTGCTGCCTCCACCGCAGTTGCGGCGCCGTCAGACGGAAGGATATGCTAAAGAAGTTCGACCGCATCGGCCGCCGCCCGCGCGCGTCAATAAAGCGCTCGCTCGGTGTGGCCCCCAAAAATCCAGCTGGTCGTAAAAGCGACCGAGGTACGGCGAGTGAGATTCTTATGCTGCGCATATTCTTCATGACGATGCTGGTTATTTTGTCGTGCGGCGCGGGCGCGTCTCTCCGCGGCGCTCCCGTCGGGCGACACCGTCCCGCGGCTGATCCGGAGCCGGGCGTGGCGCGCTCACTGGCGCGCTGGCGCGCCGCACACTACCGCAATGTGCGTTATGCGCTATCGGTCGTGATCGCTCCGGGCGCGGAGTTGCTGACGGGCGAGCTGGAGATCCGCGTCACGAGCGACGACGCGGCTCACGATCTGGTGCTCGACTGGCGCGTCATGAAGAGAGAAGGAGGGCCGGCGGCGCGCGTCTCGGAAATCGTGGTTAATGGTCGCGCCGCGGGAGCGGATGCGCGGCGTGTGAACGATCACATCGTCATCCCGCGCGCTTATTTAGTGAAAGGCGAGAACCACCTGCGCCTGAACTTCGCTTCGCCGATCAGCGCGACGGGCAGCGCGGCGGTGACGCGCTACGTTGATCGCGAGGACAATGCGGAATATATCTACACGCTGTTTGTGCCGTCGGATGCGAGCACGGCTTTTCCCTGCTTCGACCAGCCGGACTTAAAAGCGCGCTTTCGTCTCACCGTCACCGCGCCCGCGAAATGGACGATCATCGCCAACACGCAGGGCGAAGAAAAAATCATCGCGGAGTGTGCGGCCGATCAACCCTGTGAGCCCCGGCAAACGCAAAAATTCCGTGAGACGGAGCCGATCAGCACCTACGTCTTCGCCTTCGCCGCCGGAGAATTCGCCGCGTTCGCCGACGAGGCGTCTCCGCTCGGCACGCGCCTCTTCGTGCGCAAGTCGAAGGCCGAGCGGGCGCGTCGAGAACTCGCCGAAGTGTTTCGACTGAATCGGACGGGCACCGAGTTTTTCGCGCGCTACTTCGCTTACAAATTCCCTTTCCCGAAATACGATCTCGTCGTCATCCCGGAGTTTCCCTTCCGCGGCATGGAGCACGCGGGCGCGACATTCCTGCGCGAAGAATCGATCCTCTTCCCGTCGGAGCCGACCGCGAATGATCTCCTGACGCGCGCCGAACTCATGTTTCACGAAGCGGCCCACCAGTGGTTCGGCGATCTGGTCACGATGCGCTGGTTCGATGACCTGTGGCTCAAGGAAGGCTTCGCGACCTTCATGGCAATCAAGGCCGTCGAAGCGACGATGCCGCAATACGACGCCTGGAAGGCTTTTTACCAGCGCACCAAGCCGGCGGCCTACGAGACGGATGCGACGAAGGGAACGACGCCGATCTGGCAGGAGATCGCCAACCTCTCGGCGGCGAAATCCGCTTACGGCAATATCGTCTATCGCAAAGCTCCCGCGATGCTCAGGCAGGCGGAGTTTTATCTGGGCGCGCCGCAATTCCAGCGCGCCGTCCGTCTTTTTCTGAAAGAGCACGCGTTCGCGAACGCCGAATGGGATGACCTGGTGGGCGCGTTCGAGCGCACTTCGGGCAGGCGTCTGGACGCTTGGGCGAACGCATGGGTGAAACGGCGCGGGATGGCCGATGTGCGCGTCGAGTGGAGCGCCGACGACCGCGGGCGCATCACTCGCCTGACGCTGCGGCAACAGGACGTGCTCGGCGAAGGCGGCGCGTGGCCGATGCGACTCCGGCTCCTGCTCGCCGACGCGAGCGGTGGTGGTGGCCGGAAGAGTGGTCGAGGCGCCCGCGCGAAAGGCGAAACGATCGAGGTGACGCTCGATGGCGGCGGCGGTGCGACGCGCATCAGGGAGGCCCTCGGCCGGCCGCGCCCGGATTTCGTCTTCGCCAATTATGAGGATTACGGCTACGGCCGTTTTCTGCTGGACGAAAAGAGCCGTGCCAGCGTGCTGAAGAATCTCGGCGCGGTGCGTGATGACTTCCTGCGCGCGTTGCTGTGGGGATCGCTCTGGGAGAGCGTCCGCGAGGCGGAGCTCGCGCCAGCTGACTATCTCGAACTGGGCATCCGGCTCGTCGCACGCGAGCGCGACGAAGTGACCGCGCAGGCTATTCTGGGTCGCCTGCAAACGGCATTTAATCGTTACCTGTCGGATGAACAAAGACGTGAGATCGCGCCACACCTGGAAGAGATGGTTTTCGACGGGATGATGCGCGCGCCGACCCTCGGCCTGCGCATCACATACTTTCGCGCTTTCCAGACGATCGCCGCCACTCCGGCGGCGAGAGACCGACTGAAAGGGCTTCTCACCGGCGAGATCAAAGTTCCCGGCCTGCAACTGCGCTCGCGCGACCGCTTCGACATTATCACGGTGTTGCTCGCGCGCACCGCAGATGGCGGTGAGGCGCCGGAGGCACTGGCGCTCCTTGAAAAGCAGCGCCGGGAAGACCAGAGCGACGACGGGCGGCGGTACGCTTACGCGGCCGGCGCGGCGCGGCGCACCGGTGATGTCAAGAAATCTTACTTCGACGCTTACCTCAACGACCCGCAGCTGCCCGAAAGCTGGATCGAAGCGAGCGTCAATCCGCTAAATACGATCAGCCACGCCGAGCTGACGCTGCCACTGCTTGAGCCGGCGCTCGGCGAGCTGCCGAAGCTGAAGCGCGCGCGCAAGATTTTCTTCGTCAACAGCTGGCTCGCGGCCTTCATCGGCGGACAGTGCAGCGAGCGTGCGCTCGGCGTGGTACAAAACCACCTCCAGCGCGAACAAACCCTTGATCGCGATCTGCGGCTCAAGGTGCTGGAAGCGGCCGACGGCCTCGAACGCTGCGTGCGCATCCGCGCGACATATACGAGCGGCAAAACTTGAGCGAGCGCGCCTTCTTTCGCCATGCTATAGTCCGCCCGACGTGCGGTGCTGATTCTTAGAGTTTGGATCACTCTACAAGTCTCGCCAGGCTTCGGGCTTTCGAGACTGCGGAGCAAACGTGGATTCGACGACATTTTTAGTGATCGCCATTATCGCGATCATCGCCCAGGGGTTCCTGCTCTTTCTCGCTCTATTTGAGCCGGGCCTCGATTACAAGATATCCGTGCCCTCCTCGGCCCCGCTCGAATCGGAAGATTTCCTGCGGATGATCGAAGCCCTCACCGATGCGAAGATTCATCGCCAGAGCCTGGTCGAAGTTTTAACCAATGGCGAAGTCTATTATGAAGCCGAGCTGGAAGCGATCCGCGAGGCCCGTCACAACATCAATCTCGAAGCCTATATTTTCCAGAAGGGCGAGGTCGCGGGCCGTTTCATCGAAGCGCTGACGGAGCGGGCGCGCGCCGGCGTGCGTGTCAATCTCGTGCTCGACGCGATCGGCAGTTTTGCCACGTGGGAGAGTTACTACAAAGAACTGACCGCGGCGGGCGGGCGCGTCGCCTGGTATCATCCGCTGCAATGGCACACGCTGTCGCGCTTCAATAACCGCACGCACCGCGAATTGATTACGATTGATGGGCGCATCGGCTTCATCGGCGGCGCGGGCTTCGCCGATCACTGGCTCCTGGATCGCGACGGCAAGCGACGCTGGCGCGATACGATGTTTCGTATCGAAGGCGCGGCGGTGCTGAGCCTCCAGACGACATTCGCGGAGAACTGGCTCGAAGCTTCCGGCGAGATTCTGACGGGCAACGAATACTTCCCGCTCTACGAGGTGGAGAGCGCGACGGCGATGCTCGTCGTTAACAGCTCTCCCTCGGCCGGGCGCTCCACCCACGCGCGCATGCTGTATCAGACGCTGCTGGCCTCAGCGCAGAAAAGAATCCGGATCACGACGCCCTACTTTCTGCCCGACCGGAGCGCGCGGGCCGAACTGGTCTGCGCCATCACGGAGCGCGGCGTTGATGTGCGGATTATCACGCCCGGCCAGCACAGCGATCATCTCCTGACGAGGCGTTCGAGCCGGCGGCTCTACGGCGATCTGCTCCACGCCGGGGCGCGGATTTACGAGTACGAGCCGGCGATGATTCACGCTAAAACGATGGTCGTTGACGGCGTGTGGAGCGTCGTCGGCTCGACAAACTTCGATAACCGCTCGTTCGGCCTCAATGATGAAGTCAACCTCGCCGCCTTTGATGAGGAGATGGCGGCGCGGGTCGAGGAGGATTTCGCGCGCGACATGTCCGAGAGCCGCGAAGTTTCTTACGAGGAGTGGCGAGAACGCTCGATCTTCGAGCGTGCCCATGAGCAACTGGGTCGCGTGCTGGAACGTCAACAGTAGTGATTGTCAGCGATGGAAGAGCCACAGCGTCCACTTCGTATCGTTACCTACAATGTGCACAAATGTCGCGGTCTCGACCGGCGCGTGCGCCCCGGACGAATCGCCGCGGTCCTGCGCGAAGTCGCTGCCGATATCATCGCGCTGCAGGAGGTTTTAAGCATCGAAGGCGCGCCGCAACGCGAACGCGATCAGGCGCGCTTCATCGCCGAGGAGCTCGAACTCGATTATCACATCGGCGAAAACCGCCGTCTGCACGGCGGCGCCTACGGCAATGTCGTCCTGAGCCGCCTGCCGCTACACGCCGTACATAACTATGATATTACCTGGCGCTGGCGCGAGCCGCGCGGCTGCCAGCGCGTCGACGTTGAGATCGGCGACGGGGCCGTGCTGCATGTTTTCAATGTTCATCTCGGCACGGCTTTTGTCGAGCGACGGCACCAGGGCCGCCGTCTCCTCGACGCCGACATACTCGGCAACACCGAACTGCGCGGCCCGCGCGTCGTGCTCGGCGATTTCAACGAATGGACGCGCGGCCTCGCCTCGCGCCTGCTGACCGCGCACCTCGAGAGCGCGGATGTGCGCCTGCACCTGCGCCGCGCGCGCACCTATCCGGGCCCGCTGCCGCTTCTTCATCTGGACCATATCTATTTCGATTCCACTCTCAAGCTCGAACGCCTGACGCTGCACAAAAGCCTGACGGCGCTGGTCGCCTCCGATCATCTGCCGCTCGTCGCAGACTTTCGCCTTCCGCCAGGGTGAAGCTGATCGTGAAAGTTCGGGAGAGTTGTGCGGCGGGCGCTGCTCCGTCCGGCACTCTAGCGCGCGATTTTGCGATTGGACGCCCCTGCCGGGGCGGGTTGCGTGGTGGGTTCCGTGGTGGAAATCTTACCGGCCATGAGGCGGCGCGCGGCGTCGTCTGTGACGACGCACAGTCCGTACACTTTACTGCCTTTAAGCTTGTGCACGAGGCGTGACGCTTCCTCGTAGTCGAGCCCGGATGCTTCGCAGCCGCGTTCGCTCATGACGGCCCAACGCTTCTCACTGAGTTCGCCCATCAACGGTTTTCCTGTACATCGAGATCAAACCAGAGTTCGCGTGAATGAGTGTAGCGAAAGGCCGCGCCCGAAGCCAGGAGAAGGCCCTCAGTGCCCGATCCATCAACGTGCGACTTTGTAACCGTTCGGACAAACGCCCCGAAGGGGCGACGGAACTTAGGACTTGTAAAACGATAAGTTGGTCACTCCGCCATAGTACAATTAAGGGGCTATGGTAGAGCCGAGACAAAGAACTATTCACATTTGTACCTGTCAAGAATGTGCACGCCATCGAAGCGGGGAAACTTCCAAGTTACACGCCAGTATCAACCGTGTGCTGGCGTCGTTGGATGAGAAGACCCGCCGCTGTTTTGTCGGACTCTTAGCTGCCCAGCGCGGACACGGCGGCGTGCGGCATCTCGCACGCGTGACAGGACTGAGTCGCACGACCATCCTGCGTGGACGACGCGATATAGAACAAGCCGCGCCAGCGACCAGCAGGCGCGTGCGTGCCGCTGGTGGCGGCGGCCAGTTCATTGAAAAAAAGAGCCGGGATTGCTTGCTGCGCTCGACGAGTTGATGCGCGATGCCACAGCGGGTGATCCCGTCACGGGCTTGAAGTGGACGCACAAGTCGTTGCGCGCCGTCGAGCGTGAACTGGCACGGCACGGCTATACCATTAGTGCTCCAACAGTGGCGCGTCTGCTGCGCGAGCGCGACTATGCGTTGCGGGTTAATCGGAAGAAGTTGGCGGGCAAGCAGTCGCCCGGAAGAGATGAACAGTTCCTCTACATTGCCGAGTTGCGCGCCGCATTCCTTAAGCGGCAGAGCCCCGTGATCAGCGTCGATACCAAGAAACGGGAGCTGATTGGTCGTTTTCGGCAAGTCGGAGAGCAGTGGCGACGTGCCCCGCATGAGGTCTTGATCTATGACTTTCGCAGCCTTGCCGAGGGGATTGCCATCCCTTACGGAATTTATGATGTGGGACGCAATCACGGCGATGTGGTCGTCGGCGTCGCGCACGACACGGCAGCGTTTGCCGTCGCCTCGATCCGCTCGTGGTGGATTCAGACGGGACGCAAAGGCTACCCGAGCGCGACGGAGTTGTTGATTGAAGCCGATTGCGGCGGCTCGAACGGCAACCGTTGCCGAGCGTGGAAAGCACGGCTGCAAGAGTTCGCCGATGAATGTGCTTTGACCATCACCGTCACCCACTATCCGACGGGAGCGTCGAAATGGAATCCTATCGAACATCGGATGTTCAACTTGATCAGCGGCAACTGGAGCGGACAACCGCTTGAAAGTTATGAAACGATGCTCAAGCACATTCGCGCGACTCAGTCCACGAGCGGCTTTCGCTGCCAAGCTCGGTTGGACAAAAGAGTCTATGCCACAGGTCTTAGGGTTTCGCCAAAAGAAGTGGCGAATTTCTGCATTGAGAAACACAAAGTGTTTCCGCATTGGAATTACACCATTCGTCCACGGCTCAAACAGTGAGCCGAAAATGACCAACTTATCGTTTTACAAGTCCTAAGCTCTCGACCTCCTCCGGCGCCGCGCGCGTGCTCATCACCGACCTCGCCGAGCCTGGCGACGTGCTGGGCCTCAGCGCCATCATTTCGGGGAAACCTTACGAGGTGAGGG
>JANOGZ010000463.1:0-1131 GCA_031406255.1 Pyrinomonadaceae bacterium
CGTTGAAGTTTATGAACGAGTTTGCGGTCCCTTTTGATAACAACCTCGCCGAACGTGACTTGCGGATGATGAAAGTGCAACAAAAGATTTCCGGTTGCTTTCGCACCCGCCGCGGGGCGGAAGACTTCTGCCGGATAAAAACCTATCTCTCGACCATGAAGAAACAAGGTCATAATCTTTTACAAGCCCTAAAAAGCGTCTTCGACGGAGATATTCTTTTACCTGCGCTAACGGGCTGAGTAGTTACAAATCTGAAGTAGTGCGCTCAGGCAGCTTTTGCTAACTCCTCCGGCAGACTGCACAGTGCGAGAATCTCCTGCGGCGCGTTTTCAAATTTGAGCAACGCCTGCTCCACCTTTTCCGTCAGGGCTCCGAACGTCGCGAAGTAATGCAAGTGCGTCTCTTGTTGTTTGATCTTTTTCCACAGCTTCTCAATCGGATTGTAGTCCGGTGAATAGCCCGGCAGTTGATAGACCGTCAACCGCTGCGTGTGCTGGGCAAAGAAGCGTTGCGTTTCCGCGCTCGTGTGGTAACGTGCGCCGTCCTGAATCAGGATCAGGTGCTGACGGGTCTGCGCCAGCACGCGCGCTCGACGGGCCGTGTAGCTCGCCGAGTTGCAGCGGCCTTCGAAGCCCTGATGAAAGAAGCGCCCGGTGAAATAATCAAGCAGGCCGAAGACTTTGTAGCCTTTGCGCTTCCCCGATGTCTTCACGACGGGCTGGCGTCCGCACCGCGCCCACGTGTAGGTGAGCGTGCCCCACTGCGGAAAGCTCGCTTCGTCACCGAACAGCAGCAAGGCTTTTTTCTCGCAGGCCAGGCGCAGAATCTCCGGCCACATCTTGCTGCGCCAGCGGCGGCGCGCCAGTTCATCTCGGATGGTCCGAGACAAAGGCGGCTTTCTGATAACTGAAGCCCAGATTCTTGAGCAACTCGGCAATGTAAAAGACGTTGTAAAGGACGCCGAACCGCTCTTTGATCAGGTGCTGAATCAGAGGTCTCGCGCCAGCACGCCCCACTGAAGCCGCGTTCCTGTGGTCCGGCTTCGATCCAGCGACAGAGTTCCCGCTGCTGTTCTTTCGTCAGTTTCGGGCGGCGACCGGCGGGTTTTTTGAACGCCACGCCGGTGACGCC
>JANOGZ010000465.1:0-4167 GCA_031406255.1 Pyrinomonadaceae bacterium
GATGACGTTCCCCGAACGATACGAGGCCGGCGCGCACGGCGCGTTCTCACAGTGCATGCACGGAATCGGTTGAAAGTGGACTCCGTCGGGGTTTTCCTTCAATCCCTTGAAGTAGGCGTCAACTCTCAGCCAGTGCATCTCGCGGCTGCGCGACACCTGGTCTTTGCCGACGACCGGAATGTTGTTTTCCGCCTGGCAGGCGGCGATACACGCGTTGCAACCGACGCACGTGCCGAGGTCAATCGCCATGCCCCACGCGTAGCCCTCATACTTGTGCTCTTCCGGGTACATCGATTCGGTCTTGAAAGGCTCGCGGTTCTCGCCCGCCGGCTTGGGCGGCTGGCTATGCTCGCCCTCGGGCGCAAGCGCCGGATGCTCGCGGTATTCTTCGAGCGTGCCCGAGCGGATGATGTCCCGCCCCTCCATATTGAAGTGAGTCTGCGTCGAGGCGAGCGAGTAGCTCTCGTCGGTCCTATTGACGGCGAGGCCGGAGCCTGACCAGAGCGCATCGGAGGTGCGCAGCGTGTAAGCGTTGAAGCCCACCCGATTCTCTGGGGTGGTTGTTCCGACACGGCCCGCGCGTGTGCGTCCGTAGCCGAGATGCACGGTCACGACATCGTCGGGCTGGCCCGGCATGATCCACACGGGGGCGGTCACCTCGCGTCCCTTGAAACGAAGCCTGACGACATCTGCCAGAAACTCGCTGCCCTTCGAGCTCATCCGGTTTTCGTTACCGATTCCCAATCGCTCGGCCGTGCGCGGGCTGATCAGCGCGGCGTTGTCCCAGGTGAGTTTCGTCAAAGGCTTCGGCAGTTCCTGCAGCCAGCCGTTATTGGCGAAACGCCCGTCGTAGACGGTCGGGTCGGGACGAAACACGATCTCCAACCCTTCGGCCTCGCCGCGCGTCGGTGGCGCTGTGGGGAGGGCGGCTGCGCCCGTCGCCGTTCCGGCCCCGCCCGCGTCGCCTCTGACGGAGACCGTCTTCGTCCGGCTGACGGTGTTGGGCACGACCCCGTCATGCACGGCCTGCCGCCAGAACTGCTCGAAATCGCCGGGGGGGTTTTGGCGCTGCCAGTAGTCGCGCACGATCTCATAACCCGTCCGCTCGGGACGTTCCGTAAAAGCGGCGAGGAATTCATGGGCGCTCTTGCCTCTGTAGAGCGGCGCGATCAGCGGCTGCACGATCGAGACGGTACCATCGTAGGCGCGCGTATCGCCCCACGACTCCAGGTAGTGAGCTTCGGGGATATGCCACTGGCACAGTTCTGAAGTCTCATCCTGGTAGAGGCTCAGGTGAATTCTCAGCCTGACCTTCGCGAGACGATCACTGTCTATCTTGAGGTCGGCCGGTGTTGTGTAGACGGGATTTCCGCCGATGATCACCAGTATCTCGACGAGGCCGCCATCAATATCCCTGACCAGTTCGCGCAGCGACTCGATCTGATCAACCGGATTGGCTTCGATCGGATCGGTGTAGATGACGGTAGTGCCGACGTTGCCGAGCGCCCCGTTCATCGCGTGCGCCAGCGCGTGCATGGTCGGCGACTGCTCGTCGCCGGCGATGACGATGCTGCGCCCGCGCGACCCTTGCAGATCGCGGGCGGCAGCCGCGATCCAGTCGGCGTGCGCGGTCGCTGCCGCGGCACCGCCGCCCGGCGCGGTGGCCGTCCCTCCGCCGCCGAATGAGGCGCCCACCTGGGCGGCGAGGGCGCGCGCGAAATTCTCCATTTCACTCGGCCGCACGGCGAGCCGGTGGTCGGCCACCATGCCCGTATTGGTCGGCGTCGTCTCGACCGCGTAGAGGCGGTTGATCTCGCTACGGCCCTCGCCGACGCGCCGTTTGGTGGCGAAGTCGCGCGCATATCTGACGCTGGCCGGGCCGCACGAAAGGAAATCGGCATCGAGCGCGAGGATGCGTTCGGCCTGATCGAAGCGGTAGGTGGTGTTAACGAATTCACCGAACGCGAGGCGGCCACCGGCCCGCGCCGCGTTCAGGCCGGCCGGCTCGTACTGGTGCCACTTCGCCCCGGGAAACCTCTGGCTGATCTCTTGCAGCTGGCTCGCCATCGTCGGCGAGGTGACCGTCTCGGTAAGAAACCGGAGCCCCGCTCCCTGCCGATCCCGCTGCAATTCCAGCGCTGTAAAGAGTTCGGCGAGAAACGCCGTGTAGGAGCGAATCTCTCCACGATAGGAGATCGTCTGCGCGCGATCCGGATCATAGAGCGACAGGATCGACGCCTGGGCGAACACATCCGTCGCGCCGAGGCTGGCCGGGTGATCCGGGTTTCCTTCGACCTTGGTCGGGCGTCCCATGTTGCTGCGCACGAGCAGCCCCGTGGCGGCCCCGCCCAGGGTCATCGCCGTGGCGAAAAACAGCGACTTACCGGGGATCATCTCCGCGGGCTGGCGCACATAAGGCACGATCGTCTCCGGCGGTTGATACACGCAGCCGCTTAAACCTGCCAGCGCCAGCGAGGCGCCCATCACTTTCAAAAACGTCCGGCGGTCGGCGCCCTCATGCCATTCCGAGGCGTGCCGCGGAAATTCGCGGTGAAGAAACTCCTCGAACTCTTCGCTTTCGGCCAGCTCTTCGAGGCTTCGCCAGTATTCTTTGCCCCGCGCCGCGCTGAGCCGTTCGCGCACGGCCTCGAGCTTTAAGGGCTTACGGATCGCGTACAGTTGGGGGAAAGTATCTTTGATGTGCATCTAATTTTGCCCTACGTTTACCGGTGGCATGTCGAACAACTGGTGAGAACCGCGGCACTTCTGATCTTATGCTCGCTCTTTAGCCGTCGTCCCTCGGCGAGCTGCTCGGCAGTCTTGTTTTCCGCCGGCCACTCCATATTGAAGACCTCTTTCTTCGGCCGCAGGAAACGCTCCGGCTGGCGATGGCATGCCAGGCACCACTCCATTTGCAGAGATGAGGTCTGATAGATGGCGGCCATTTGATCGACCCGCCCGTGGCATGTCGAGCACCCGACGCCTTTCGCCACATGGATGCCGTGATTGAAATACGCGTAATCCGGCAGATCATGCACGCGCGTCCACTCGATCGGCCGACCCGTCTTCCAGCTCGTGCGTACCAGTTCGAGATACGGGCTATCGTTCCAGATCTGCGAGTGACAATTCATACAGGTTTTCGTCGGCGGCATCCCGGCCGAAGCCGAAATCTCGACCGACGTATGGCAGTAGCGGCAGTCAATTCCATCGTCGCCGACATGATGCTTGTGGCTGAACTGCACGGGCTGCTGCGCCTCGATAAATTGCCCGGTGTTATACGATGAGCGATTGATCTCGGCCAGAACCCAGACGGAAGCCGCGAGGATAAAGGCGGCTCCGAAGATGCTCAGCTTGGCGAGCGTATTAGTGCTGCGGTGGAAAATTTGCGGCATTTATCGCACCTTCTTACTTTGTGACCTTATTTGCAAAACGATATCGTGGTAGTAATGTAGGATAGTTACGATATCGTGGCAGTGTTGTAGGACTGTTCGCCGCGAACGCAGACGGGCGCGAAATCCGAGCGTGGAGCAGATTCGTTTTCTCGAAACGCCCGCGTTAAGGTTTCCCCTGATTCGTTTGACTGCCTTACTGTGGCCCTAGTGATACTACTTTTTTACCAGATTTAGCAAGAGTCTTTTTTATAAATTCATCTCGCATCCGTTTTTGACTTCGACGCGGCCGCGCCCCGAAGGTTGGTACTGAACCGCCCCTACTTAGCTACTCTTTCAAAATCCGCCCGTCACGGGACACGTCTCCACGTTCTCCAGAGCAGATCAAGTAGTTTAATATAATGCGTGAAGGGACGCGGGCCATCTCCCGACGCTCTCCGGCCGAGCAGAGATCGGCCCGGTTTCTCTAATGGCGGGCGGCTACATCCGAGGATCTCCCGCAATTTTGATGATGTAAATGCCGGCAAGGAGTTTCGTGTCAGAAGCTTGGCGGAATTTCCAACCATCACGACTCAAACCGCTTAACTACTCCGGCCCGGCAACTAAGAGCTACGTGTCACCAAAATTGCGGGAGTTCAAACAAATCAGCTGTAACGCAGGTGCTTTGGCTTGCTGGTTGATAACGAGGTATTTCTCAGGCAAGGTTTTTCTATGCCAAATCTGGAAGTGTGTCAATAAGCAGGCAATTAGCTCACAGCGCGAGCCCGAAAATTCTGAC
>JANOGZ010000530.1:0-1720 GCA_031406255.1 Pyrinomonadaceae bacterium
TTCACTTGCGCCTCGAAGATATAGCCCCGCCGGGGAATGGTCTTGATTATTTGCTGTGCATCATCTCCGAGCGCGCGACGCAGTTCGACCAGGCACTGCACGAGCGAATCGTCCGTGACGAACGAGTCTGTCCAGACGGCTTCGATCAACTCGGCTTTGGTCACCAGCCGGCCGCTGTTTTCCACCAGGTACTTGAGCGCCTCGTAGACCTTCGGTCGCAGCTTCACCTCCCGGCCTTCGAGCAGCAGGCAGCCCCGCTCCAGATCAAGCGTGAAGCCGTCGAATGAATAAAGGTGGTGGGTCTTAGCTGTGAGCTTGCTCATGGCGTACCTCCGCCGAGATGCAAACTGCCCGGTGAGAGCATGGCTCACCTTTTGCGGGTCAGGTTGAAGAAAGGCCCCCCAACGCCTGAAAAAGATCGCCCGCCTCGCTCTCGCACCGACCCGCCTGGGCTCTCTATCTCAACACCAGCTCCCTTGGCGACAAAGCGGGGCTCGATAAAGTCTTGGCTCAACTTTTGGCGTTTCTTTGGCCTTTTTTTGGCCTTCTTTCGTTACTCGCCTCCGGGTCAGGTGGTAGCGTTCGGAGCGTTCCCGGAAGGAAAGCCGGACCGGCTTTGAGACAGGCTGATAGTCCGGGAGCCAGCGTGATGACACGGGCGTGATTATAAGGGAGCGCGTGGCTTTAAGCCATACCGAGGCGAAGGAGGCGAGCATGAAGAAAAGGCGTCGCATAGAGATCACAGCCATCCGCAGGACGGCCGTCGTCCTCTGCAATCAGCCAGTGACCGGATCAAACAGCCAGCCGCGGCCTGATAACCGGGCGCCCGATCAGACCGGCGTTGCCTCTATGCAGTTGAGAGGTCTCATGCCTGCTGATGCCGCGTGTTCGTCCGAGCTGGCGCTACTGATCGACGTGCTGGTTAAAAGCGACGACCTCGCCGGCCTTAACGGCGAACAATTCGGCCTCAACCAGTCTGGCCATTACACGAGGCTTCTTTCCCTCGGAATTTCTATCCGAAGTTTAGAGGAAGGAGAATGACCATGAAGAGATCACGAATTGCATTTCTCACTTTGGGCTGTTCGCCATCGCGCTCGGCCTCTCGTCCAAAGCTCGGCCTGGAAACGACCTTTCAGGCGCCGCATCCGGCCGCTAAAAAACGGTGAAGAAAATTGCCGCTCAACATGCGGCAATACGAAAGGAGACCCTATGTTTGGTCGAATAACAGCTTTCGTCTACGGGGTGGTTTGCTACCTGATCTTTTTCGGAACCTTCCTGTATGCGATCGGTTTCATCGGCAATCTGGTCGTCCCCAAGTCGATCGATTCGGGACCGCAAGGGCCGCTCCCCGAGTCTCTGCTGATCGATGCCGGACTGCTCGGATTGTTTGCCATCCAGCACAGCGTGATGGCCCGCCAGTGGTTCAAGCGCGCGTGGACCCGCATCATCCCCGAGCCGGTCGAGCGCAGCACCTATGTCCTACTTTCAAGTCTCCTGCTCCTGCTCCTGTTCTGGCAATGGCGGCCGGTAGGTGGTCAGGTCTGGAATGTGGAGAACCCCGCAGTGCGTATCGCGCTCTACGGGCTGTTCGCAGCCGGATGGCTCACCGTGCTCATCAGCACATTCCTGATCAATCACTTCGATCTCTTCGGAGTCAGGCAAGTCTATCTCTATTTGGTAGGCCAGCAGTATTCGCCGATTGGTTTCAGGACCCCGGGGG
>JANOGZ010000586.1:0-1282 GCA_031406255.1 Pyrinomonadaceae bacterium
CAGTATCGAGGGTAACCAGTGGTCAGTGGTCAGTGGCCGGTGGTCAGTGGCCAGAAAAAGCACTGGCGACTTCCTGCTGACCACTGACCACTGTCCACTGCTGGCTGAAGGAGCATGTAAGCTAATGGCAGTTTCACATAACGGTGATCTGGAGCGCCTCGTCGAGCAAATTACGGATGTGATCGTCGCCCGCTTGAATGGCGATGCGCCGGAGCAGTCGGGGCTGTGCGGGTGTGCGTCGGAGTGTTTCAATCGGTGCCCGGAGCGGATGCAGCGCGTCGTGGACGCGGGCGCGGCGCGCATCGGTCTGGTGCTCGGCGACACCGCCTCGGCGAGAGATTGGTCGAGCCTCGTCGACCACACGCTGCTGAAGCCCGAAGCGTCCGAGGATGACATCAGACGCTTGTGTGAGGAGGCGGCGCAGTTTCATTTCGCGTCCGTGTGCGTCAACCCGACGTGGGTGCGCGCCGCCGCCTGCCATCTGCGCGGCACGGACGTTCCCGTCTGTACCGTGATCGGATTCCCGCTCGGCGCGACGCTCGCCGATGTCAAAGCATATGAGGCGCGGCGGGTGATTTCCCACGGCGCGCGCGAAGTTGATATGGTGATCAACGTCGGCGCGCTCAAAAGCGGCGACGACTGCGCGGTCGAATATGATATTCGATCCGTCGTCGAGGCCGCGCACGAATTCGGCGTGCTGTGCAAAGTGATCATCGAGACGGCGCTGTTAACCGATGAAGAAAAGGTCCGCGCCTGCCTCGCCGCCAAACGCGCCGGCGCTGATTTCGTCAAGACTTCGACGGGTTTCTCCAAAGGCGGCGCGACCGTCGCCGATATCGCGCTGATGCGCCGCACCGTCGGCGCGGAGATGGGCGTGAAGGCTTCGGGCGGCGTCAAGAGCCTCGATGATGCGCGCCACATGGTCGAGGCGGGGGCGACGCGGATCGGCGCGAGCGTCGGCGTCCGTATCGCGCAGGAGGCGGCCGGTCTCAAGGGGGCCGGCGCGACCGCCGCCGCGTATTAATCACCGCTGCATCAACAAACCCCGCACGTCGATGATCACGGCACGGCGGCGCAGGTAAATCCGACTGGGATGTGGCCGGGTCAGAGGTTATCGCTGGTTGGCGACCTCGATAATTCTCCCTGCGGCGCCTTCAAATAGCTCCGCTGGATGAGAAATTACGCGAAGCGCGCCGCGGATAACGCTTTCCCGAGCATCTGTCGCGGCTGACCGGTACGCGCTCTCGTCTTGAAACGCGCGGTGTTTTGCGTCTATGCTCCT
>JANOGZ010000599.1:0-1693 GCA_031406255.1 Pyrinomonadaceae bacterium
GCTGAGAGCTGCTGCAAATGCCCCTTTCCATGTGTTGGGGGGCGGTAGTGGGGCGATATACACCAGCTTAACGCCCGGCTATGTCCCATCTTCCCGCATTCTGCGCCCGGTAATTCCCCTTTACATACAAGATTACAGGCATGTTGACACACCCTTTCCTTTCAAAAGGATGTTTGGTTTCTGCCAAAGCCTTTCACGCCACCTCAGGCGCAGATGAGGCTCCGCCTGCTGGCGAGCAAAGCCGGGTAACTGAGAAGGTCGCCAGACGGTTTGAAAGAAACCGCATAATGAGAAGAGTGTGCTTTTCGCGGACGACGGGTCGACTATGAAACCACTGATTCCCACCAACGAAAATGTTGCCACTGCCGCACAGACGGACGAGCCGACCTTCGCGGGCAATCGGTTTTCAATCATTCTATTCATCGTCGCGTTTCTCTTCACCGTGGCGGTGTTAGCCTGGTTAACCTGGAGCACCTACGACTTATACACTCGCGACACAACCATAAGAGAGCAGGCCTGGCATGCTGGGGAACTCCGCAGGAAGATTATTCATCTTGACGAAGTCCTGACTATGTCCGCCAGGATGGCGGCGGCCACGGGAGATCCGCAGTGGGAGGAGCGCTACCGCATATTTGAGCCGCAATTGGACGAGGCAATCAAGGAGACCATGAAGCTGACGCTTTCTCAGATGGTCGCCGAAACGGACGCTGCCAACATCAAATTAGTGGAGATGGAAAAGCGGGCCTTCACTTTGGTGCGCGACGGGCACGCCGAGAAGGCTCACGCGATTTTGTCCAGCGAAGAGTATGAGACGCAGAAGAGGATTTACGCTGACGGGATGAGCAAGTTCTTCGCGCAGCACGAGAGTCTGTTGAGCACAATGCACCGCTCGGAACGGAAGAAGGCCGTCTTCTCTGCCGGCGCCGGTATCGTCGTGCTTGCCATATTGCTGTTCAGTGGACTGGCTATCATGCGCTGGCTGTACAGGTCGCACGCGCTGCTCTTAAACAACATTACCAAGCGCAAGCAGGCGGAGGATGTCTTGCGGACCGCTCATCGTGAGTTGGAAGTACGTGTTCAAGCGCGAACTACTGATCTGACAATAGCCAATACAGCTCTCAAGCAGGAGATCGGTGAGCGCAAGCAACTGGAGCTAGAACTCATTGGAGCGCGCGATACGGCCATCGATTCAACACGCCTCAAGTCAGAATTCCTCGCCAACATGTCGCACGAAATCCGCACCCCGATGAACGGCGTCATCGGCATGACCGGGTTGCTCCTTGACACCGAGTTGACCGCCGAGCAAAGAGACTTCACCGAGACTATCAACTCAAGCGCCGATTCCCTGATGACCGTCATCAACGACATTCTCGACTTCTCCAAGATCGAAGCGGGCAAGCTCCGTTTCGAGAAGCTGGACTTTGTTTTACTCCCGGCGGTAGAAGGCCCCGTCGAGCTCCTCGCCGAACGCGCCCAGGCCAAAGGCATCGAGATCGCGTCCTTCCTCGAGAGCGACGTGCCGGTTGCCTTACGCGGCGACGCCGGGCGGCTCCGCCAGGTGCTCACCAACTTGATCGGCAACGCGGTGAAGTTCACCGACGCGGGCGAAGTCGTCGTGCGCGTGACGAAGGAGTGCGACACCGATACCCATGCGACGTTGCGATTTGCCATCACCGACACCGGCATCGGCATC
>JANOGZ010000601.1:0-1147 GCA_031406255.1 Pyrinomonadaceae bacterium
CGCCTGCTCAGCGATAAGCACACCGAAGAGCAGGCTTCGGCGGCCAAAAAAGAGCTCGACTCTGTACTTACGGAGTATCAGCAGGTGCAGGGGCAGATACGAACTAACAGCCCGCGTTATGCAGCACTCACACAACCGCAGCCGCTGAGCGTCAAAGAGATTCAGCAGCAAGTGCTCGATCAAGACTCGTTGCTCCTGGAATACTCTCTAGGCAAAGAACGCAGCTTTCTGTGGGCTGTGACACCAACTTCGATCACAAGCTATGCGCTGCCTAAACAAGAGGAGATAGAGACAGCCGCGCGGCGGGTTTATGAGATCCTGACCGCCCGCAATAAATATCCGGTGGGCGAAACACCTGAGCGGAGAGCAGCGCGTGTCGGCCAGGCGGAAGCTGAATATGCGAAGACCGCGGCCACTTTGAGCCAGATGCTGCTTGGCCCGGTAGCAACACAGTTGGGGGGAAAACGATTAATCATCGTCGGCGAAGGCGCCTTGCAGTATGTACCATTCAGTGCATTGCCGGAGCCCTCGGCACAGGGGCCAGAGGATGGACTGAAAAACCGGCTCCCATTAATCGTTGACCACGAAATCGTGACCCTGCCGTCCGCCTCCGTGATAGCAGCATTGCGTCGTGAGCTGGCGGGACGCCCGTCTGCGCAGAGAGCCGTGGCCGTGCTGGCCGATCCTGTTTTTCGCGCCGACGACCCGCGCATTAAACTCAATCAGGTCAAAGCGGAGAAAAAGCCGACGCAACTTACGACGGCTTCAGCCGACGAAAACAGTTCGGCGTCTGATGTCGAACACTCAGCCAAAGAATCAGGGGTGACGGATTTTAAGCGGCTACGCTTCAGTCGGCAGGAGGCTGAAGCAATCGTGGCTCTCGTCTCGACGGAAAAGAGTCTCAAGGCGATTGATTTCGCGGCCAATCACGCGACCGCAACCAGCCCGGAGTTGGGCCGCTACCGCATTCTGCATTTCGCGACCCACGGACTCCTGAATAGCCAACACCCTGAACTTTCCGGCATCGTCCTCTCGCTTGTGGATGAACGGGGGCGCCCGCAGGATGGCTTCTTACGACTTCACGAAATTTACAACCTCAAGCTCGGAGCCGACCTCGTCGTCTTGAGCGCGTGTCAAACGGCATTGG
>JANOGZ010000634.1:0-3738 GCA_031406255.1 Pyrinomonadaceae bacterium
GTTCGGAGTTACCCCGAGGCTTTAGTGTCTTAGCTCTTTTGCCTGAGAAAAGCGCTATCAGAGTTCGAGTCGAGAGCGGGCGGAGTCTATGCCCTTCGCAGACCGCGGTCAATGGAAATCTTTCAGGTAGAATCTAAATTCGGAGCAGGTTACGTGAGAATAACGCGATATTCATCGCAATACGGGGCCGCGACGGGCGCCGGCGAACCGGAGATGGTCGCGGCCGGGGAAATTAATTGCATGATTTTGCAGGTTTTAGAACGCCCCACGGAAGACGATCTTCTTGCCTTTTGTGAGCGTATGCCGCTATCATGTCCGGCCGTACGGGTTTCGGGTCGTCGTGTGACCTTTTCGTGACGGCCGTATGTTCGAAGCTTTTTTAATTTCTGTCGCAGCTTCAGTTGAGAATTCGGTGGGCGACCCCGATTGAGGAGACTACCACACAGTGTTCAGTGATCAGTTCCGCAGAGGCGAAACGGAAAAGGGCAGATTCAGCGGAGTGAAAAGCTCCAAATTGCTCTCGAATCTTTCGGACGTGGCATGGAAAGCGTTTCAGTCAGTCAACAAGCGCCTTCCCGAAGGCGCGAGCGTTCGACCGAAATGGGCGCCGGGGCCACTCTTGAAATCATACGAGCGCACCGCTCCGCCGCTTGGCTTCCCGCGTGAGACTGACAGCCTGTGCCCGCGCTGCGTCAAGGAAGTACGCACCGCCGTCATCACGGGCGCCGTCTCGCTGGAGACGCTGATGCACGCTCATCCGGGCGAAATCAAAGCGCAAATCTTCGAGGAAGACGGCCGCGTCATCATGCGCAAAACGTGCCCGAAGCATGGCGAGTTTTCCGACGTGCTGGCGACCGACGCGAACTTCCTTGAGCGCATCGAATCGCTCTTCTTCGGGCGCGACTTCCGCGCCGCCGAAGATGCGAGCGTTCATCGCCACGGCACGTCTTCGATCAAGTTCGGGCGCGGCGCGGTGCTGACGGTCGACCTGACCAACCGGTGCAACATGATGTGCAATCCGTGCTTCATGGACGCCAACCAGGTCGGCTACGTGCACGAACCGACGTTTGAAGATACGAAAGCGATCCTCGACCGCGCCGTCTCGTTCAAGCCGCGCCGGCAGGTCATCATCCTCTTCTCCGGCGGCGAGCCGACGCTTTCGCCTTACTATCTCGAGGCGGTCGCGTACGCCAGAAAGATCGGTTTCTATCGAATCCTGGCGGCGACCAACGGCATTCGTTTCGCCGAAGACATCGAATTCTGTAAGGCCGCGAAGGCCGCCGGGCAGCACGGCGTCTACCTGCAATTCGACGGCGTCTCCGAAGAGAAAAACAAACACCGCGGCGTCGGCAATCTGTTCGATGTGAAGCTGCGCGCGATCGAGAACCTCGCCAGCGTCGGCATCAAGGTGACGCTGGTGACGACCATCGTCAACACCATCAATAATGACGCCATCGGCCAGATCGTCGAGTTCGCCGCGAAGAACATCGATAAAATACAGACCATCGCCTTCCAGCCGGTCTCGTTTACGGGACGCGATGAGGATGTGGACGACGCGACACGCACCAGGCAGCGCTATACGCTCGCCGGAATGGCGAGCGATCTCGAACAGCAGCTCGGCGGCAACCTCAAAGCTCTCCGCGATTGGTTCCCGCTCTCGTCGTATTCGGCTTTCACCAGCGTGATGGACATGCTCCAGGGAGCCGACGCGCCGTGGGGCTGGTCGTCGTGTAACTGTCACCCGAACTGCGGCATCTTTACGCTGATGGTGGTTAACCGCCGGACGGGCGCGTGGAGGCCGCTCTTCGAGTTTTTCAACTACGAGCAGTTTATGAAGGATGTCGCCCTCATCACCGATACCGCGCGCGGAAAGAAATTGTCTTACGCGCAGCTCGGGATGGCGATCATGAGAAATTTCGACGCCGGGGCGGCGCCCGAAGGCTTCCCTATCTCGCAGATCATCAATCTCTTCAAACCGTCTTCGACCAACTCCAACAGCGACCGCAACGACCGCATGAAAGCGCGCGGCACGGATGACGCGGAAGACATCTGGCGCGTCCTCTGCGTCGAAGGAATGTGGTTCCAGGACCTCTTCAACTACGACTTCCGCCGCACGGAGATGTGCGTCATCCCCTACGGCACGCAGGAAGGCGAGATCTCTTTCTGCGCCTACAACACGGGCGTCGGCTGGCGGCAGATCATCGAAAACATGCACAAGACCGCGGGACTTGCCGAGTGGTACAAAGAGCACGGCCGCCACCCCGTCTACGCCAAAGGCAAGCACGTGCCGCTGGAATCAGTCAAACACTCGCTCAGCCTGCCTGTCGTCAGAGCGATCCTCGCCGAGGATGCCGACGATGATCACGGCCGATCGGCGACGCCCTACCTCGTCGAGGAGGACGCGGAAACAGTCGTGACGACCCTGAAGTAGCCGAAGCGAAATTTAACGAAAGCGCGCGGGCGACTCCTCGTAACAGCAGCGTCGAGCAAATCGCCCGGAAGAGGTGACGTCATCTCCTCCGGGCGATTTCTTTATCCTGCCCAGAGACAGCACGAAGCGGGAAGAAGCGGGTCACTAATGGCGTGGCGGCGTCTCTTTCGTGCCGGCATCTTCATTGCCTGCGAGGGCGGGGATGTTCGGGAGTTGCACGTCGCGAAGCTCGGCCACGGTATCGCGGATTCGTCCGGCGAGCTGGGCGATGGTTTGCACGCGGCGCTGCGCCGTGTCGCTCAAATCTTCGCGCAGCAGCAACTGGGCCTGCCCGAGCAGACCGGTCAGCGGATTATTGATTTCATGGCGCACATGGGCGGTGAGGGTAGCGATCTCCGTGAGCCGCGCTTCATATGCCGCAATCACGCGGCGGAGCCTCTCTTCATCTCCGGCTGGCTCTCGCTTCTCAGAGCGCGGCTCTTTCCTGTCGATCGGTTTGGTCATTTAGCACTTAGTGGAAACATTTCCCGCTTCACCGAACCTGGTTTCAGTAAACTCAAAAGTTCGTTTCCGCATGAAGTGGCAACCGGCCTTCCCTGTCATTTTGCCCCCGATACGCACGGGAGAGCAAGAGCCACCGCACGCGGACTCACCATTACCGCATGTTGCGAAGCACGGGCGCTGACGTGTTATGATCGGTTTTGTGACGGAAAACGCGCAAGCCCTCGTAATTGACGATGAACCAGCGGTGCGCAGCTTTGTGGCTGAAGTTCTGCGCGCGGGCGACTGGCAAGTCAGCGAAGCGGAGTCGGCCGAGCGCGCCTTCGAGATGCTGCGGGAGCATCACTGGTCGCTCGTCTTCTGTGATGTCATGCTCGGCGGCGCCGATGGCTTCGCCGTGCTGCGGCGCTTCTCCGAGGAGCAACCCCAGGCCAAGGTCATCTTGATGACCGGGCACGGTTCGGCGGCCGGCGCGTTCGATGCCACCGCTTTCGGCGCTTACGATTATCTGATGAAGCCCTTCGGGGTCGAAGACGTCCGCGCGCTCGCGGAAGCCGTCCGCCGACAACTCGAACTCCGCACGCGTGGTCGCAGCCATCCGCAGCGCGAAGACGACCTCAGCGCGCCTGCGTACATCTCGGACATCGACCTCGTGGGACGCAGCGCCGCCTTCGTCGAAGTCATGAAACTCGTCGGCCGCGTCTCCTCCACCAACCTCCCCGTCCTCATCACCGGCGAAAGCGGCACCGGCAAAGAAGTCGTCGCCCGCGCCATTCACCGTCGCAGCCAGCGCTCGTCAGCCTCCT
>JANOGZ010000641.1:0-8555 GCA_031406255.1 Pyrinomonadaceae bacterium
GGCCGGGCCGCTATGATCCGGAATATGAGGAGCGCGGCCACGATTATCCGTTTGCGTACGTGCGTTGGACGGAAGGGCGCAATATCGAAGCCTTCCTCGATTTGATCGCCGCCCGTCGCGTTGATGTGAGGAAGCTGGCGACCCATCGCTTTTCGATTGAAGAGGGCGAGCGCGCTTACCGGCTGATCACGGGCGAGACGAACGAATCCTATCTAGGCGTGTTGCTTGAATATGATGCCGAACGTGAGCTTGAGCGACGGATCAAGCTCACCGCCGAAGATGAACGCCAGAGCGCTTCTCCAACGAGCGTGCGCCTCGGTCTGATCGGGGCCGGCGGTTATGCCAGGGCTGTTCTCCTGCCGGGTTTTAAAGCGGCCGCCGCGGAGTTCCAGTCGATCGCCACCGCGTCGGGCGTATCGGCGCGTGATACGGGCGCGCAGTATGGCTTTCGCTACTGTGCGTCGGGCGCCGACGAGGTGATCGATGACCCGGAAGTGAATCTGGTGGTCATCGCGACGCGCCATGATTCGCACGCGCGCCTGGCGGAGCGCGCGCTCCGGCGCGGACGGCATGTTTTCGTCGAGAAGCCGCTCGCCCTCACGGATGAAGATTTAGATGCTGTGCTCGACGCGGCGGCGCACGCGGAAGGACGTTTGATGGTTGGCTTCAACCGCCGCTTTGCGCCACTGGCGCGCGCTGCGAACGACTTTTTCGCGGGACGCAGCGCGCCGCTGTCGATCATCTACCGCGTCAACGCCGGACGTATTCCGCGCGGGTCCTGGATTCAAGACGAGCGGGAAGGAGGCGGCCGGATCATCGGCGAGGTCTGCCACTTTATTGACCTGATGCAGTTCTGGACCCAGGCGTCGCCGGTGCGTGTGTATGCGGAAGCAATCACGAGCCGCAATCATCAGATCGTCGACGAAGATTCGGTCATGATCACGCTGCGTTTCGCCGACGGCTCGAATGGCACGATCGCCTATCTGGCGGAAGGCGATCGGATGCTGGAGAAAGAACGGGTGGAGATCTTTGGCGGCGGCAGCACCTTCATCCTGGAGGATTTCCGGCGCGCTACTTCCTACAAGAACGGGCGCCAGGAGAGGATCAAGCGGCGCGTTCAGGATAAGGGACAGATGGAAGAGGCGCGCGCCGTCTGTGCGGTCGTCCGTGAAGGAGGGCCCGCTCCGATCGCGCTGGAAGACCTGGCAGCCACGACGCGCGCCACTTTTCGCATCCGCGAGTCGTTGCGCACGGGGCGCGCGGTTGATGTATGAAGTAAATTTTTAGCCATTATTGCCCGCTTATGAGAGATGCGCACCACAGGTCTTGCAATCTGAATTTCGGATGCTATAATCCGCCGCGTCTATCGTAGAGATAAAAGTTTTGCAGCATCGCCATGGGCCGCGTATGCGATTCTTTCCCCGCGCGGTTTCGCCCCAAAGTTGAATTAGATTCCAGCTCTGTCGCCAGGATGTCGTCCGACAACGCCAAAATTCACCCCCTGTTCGCTGTGCCTGACAAAGGAGCGGCGGCGGCAGAACCTCCTCTAAGACGCAACCACCCTTCCGCAGCAGAAGAAACTACCGCATGTCCGCGCTGCTTCGGCACGGGTCTGGAGGTCGTGCCGGGCAAGGGCGCGCGGCGCTGCGGTTGTCGTACGGAGAATCTACGAACAAAACTTCTTGAAGCGGCACGCATTCCACAGCGTTACGCTCACTGCTCACTGCAAAACTTTTATAACGTAAAAGGCAACGCGACGATCTGGCGTGCTTTTGGCGAAGCTCAAAGGTTGATCCGCGAGTATTATCCGGGAGTTGATCGCGGCCTGCTTTTCATGGGACCTGTCGGCGTCGGGAAAACCCATCTGTCGGTGGCAATTCTGCATGGCTTGATTGAAAAGGATACGCCCTGTTTGTTCTACGAATTTGGCACGCTTCTGAAAGAGATTCAAAATTCGTACAACCCAATCTCGAAATCTTCCGAATTTAAAGTGCTCGCGCCAGTTTACGAGGCGGAAATTCTGGTGCTTGATGAACTGGGCGCGTCAAAGCCAACGGATTGGGTGCGCGACACGATGTTGCAAATCATCAATACCCGCTACAACGATAAAAAGTTGACGATCTTTACGACCAATTACCTGGACGCGCGGCGCGCTCCGACTGATGAGATTCTGGAAGACCGTGTCGGCGTACGCCTCCGTAGTCGTCTCTACGAGATGTGCAAGACCATCGCCATCGATGGCGAAGACTATAGACGACGCTTCGACGCGCAGCAGATTTAAAGTGGGCGGGAACATTCTTATTTATAAAAAGGTCGACCTTAATGAAAAGGGGTCGGCCTTTTTGCGGCTGGCGGTGAAGAGCACGATTCGCGCTTCGATGCCCGGCTGTATATAATGCTTTGATCCTAACAACAGAATCTGTTTTTCTTAGCTTGAGTGAAGTTTGTTCGCGAGATGCCGAGACGCACTGACATACATAAAATTCTGATCATCGGGTCGGGGCCGATCGTGATCGGGCAGGGTTGTGAGTTTGATTATTCGGGCACCCAGGCGTGCAAGGCGCTCAGGCAGGAAGGCTACGAGGTCGTGCTGGTCAACTCCAATCCGGCGACGATCATGACCGATCCGGAAACGGCCGACCGCACGTACATCGAGCCCCTGACGGTTGAAACGGTCGCCGCCATTATCCGGCGCGAACGCCCCGACGCGCTGCTGCCGACCGTCGGCGGACAGACCGCGCTCAATCTGGCGGTGGCGCTCGCTGATGCGGGCGTGCTCGATGAATGCGGCGTCGAGATGATCGGCGCGAAGCGTGAGGCGGTGAAGATCGCGGAAGACCGCCGCCTCTTCAAGCGGGCGATGGATGAGGCCGGATTAGAGATGCCGCGCGGCGGCTTCGCACGCTCCTGGAGCGAGGCCGAGCAAATCGTCGAAGGGACGGGCTACCCGGCGATCATTCGTCCCTCTTTTACGCTCGGCGGCACGGGCGGCGGCACGGCCTTCAACCCGGAGGAATTCGAAGAGATCGTGCGCGGCGGGCTGGCCGTCTCGCCGGTTCATGAAGTCTTGATCGAGGAATCGATTCTCGGCTGGAAAGAGTTCGAGCTGGAAGTGATGCGCGATCTGGCCGATAACGTCGTGATCATCTGCTCGATCGAAAACTTTGATCCGATGGGCGTCCACACGGGCGATTCGATCACGGTCGCGCCGACGCAGACGCTCACCGATGTCGAATACCAGCGCCTGCGGGACATGGCGATTTGCGTGATCAGAAAAGTGGGCGTCGAGACCGGAGGCTCGAATATTCAGTTCGCCGTCAATCCGGAAAACGGCGAGGTGCGGGTCATCGAGATGAACCCGCGCGTGTCGCGCTCTTCCGCGCTCGCTTCGAAAGCCACCGGCTTCCCGATCGCCAAGATCGCGGCCAAGCTCGCCGTCGGCTACACGCTCGATGAGATCCCAAACGACATCACCCGGAAGACCCCCGCGTCTTTCGAGCCGACGATCGATTACGTGGTCGCGAAAATCCCGAAGTGGGCGTTCGAGAAATTTCGCGACGCGGAAGACGTGCTCGGGACGCAGATGAAATCCGTCGGCGAAGTGATGGCCATCGGCCGCACCTTCAAGGAAGCGCTCTTTAAGGGCCTGCGTTCGCTCGAAGCGGTCAAGCCGCTGCGCCTCGCCAACATCGCCGCCGATGAATTGCAGCGCAAGCTGGCGCGACCGAACTCACAGCGGTTCTCGTATATCACCTACGCGCTGCAACACGATTGGAGCATCGAGGAAATCTATCGCCTGACGCGCATCGATCCCTGGTTTCTCGAACAGCTTCAGGACGTGATGCGCATTCAGGATGAAATCGAGGGCCATCGCCTGGCGGAAGTGTCTCCGGAAGCGCTGCGCGATGCCAAGGAGGCCGCGCTCTCCGATCGTCGCATCGCATACCTGACGGGAAGTTCGGAAGACGAGGTGCGCGCTCATCGTAAAAGCCTCGGCATCATTCCGGTCTACAAGCGCGTTGACACGTGCGGGGCGGAATTTGAATCGTTCACGCCGTATCTCTATTCGGCGTATGAGACGGAAGATGAGACGGCGCCGACCGATCGGCGGAAGATCATGATCCTCGGGTCGGGGCCGAACCGGATCGGGCAGGGCATCGAGTTCGATTACTGCTGTTGCCATGCGTCATTTGCCCTCCGCGAAGCGGGTTTCGAGACCATTATGGTCAACTGCAACCCCGAGACCGTCTCGACCGATTACGACACTTCCGACCGTCTCTATTTCGAGCCGCTGACCTTCGAGGACGTGATGAACATTATTGACGTCGAGCGGCCCGAGGGAGTGATCGTGCAGTTCGGCGGGCAGACGCCGCTCAACCTCGCGATGCGGCTTCATGCGGCGGGCGCGCCGATCATCGGCACCTCGCCCGACTCGATCGATCTGGCGGAGGATCGCCGGCGCTTCGGCGCGTTGCTCACTGAGCTCGGCATCCCGCAGCCGGAAAACGGCACCGCTACTTCGAGCGAGGAGGCGAGGGAAGTGGCGGCACGAATCGGGTATCCGGTACTGGTGCGGCCCAGTTATGTGCTCGGCGGGCGGGCGATGGCGATCGTCTACGATGAGAAGAGTCTCGATGAGTATATGCGCACGGCCGTCGAGGCTTCACCCGAAAAACCCGTGCTGATCGACAATTTTCTCGAACGAGCGGCGGAATTCGACGTCGATGCGCTCTCGGATGACGAGACGTGCGTGGTCGCCGGTATCCAGGAGCATATCGAGGAGGCGGGCATTCATTCGGGCGATTCTTCCTGCGTGTTGCCGCCGGTGCGTATCGAACCCGAGCACGTCGAGACGATGCGCCACTACACGCGCACGCTCGCACGCGCGCTGCGCGTGCGCGGGCTCCTGAATATTCAGTATGCGATCAAGGACGACCGCGTCTATGTTTTGGAGGTCAATCCGCGCGCTTCGCGAACAGTACCATTCGTCTCGAAAGCGACGGGCGTGCCGCTCGCTCGAATCGCCGCCCTGGTGATGGCCGGGCGGGCGCTCTCCGAGTTTGGCTTGCCCGAAGATTTGACGGTCGATCGCTTCTTCATCAAATCGCCGGTCTTCCCGTTCGTTAAATTCCCGGGCGTTGATCCGATCCTGAGCCCCGAAATGCACTCGACGGGCGAGGTGATGGGCGTCGGCAGTACGTTCGGCGAAGCCTACGCCAAGGCGATGATGGGCGCCGGGCTGGAGCTCCCCTCAAGCGGCACGGCGTTTATCAGCGTCAACGACACGGACAAGGGGCAGGCGGTCGTCATCGCGCGGCGCCTCGCGCGCCTCGGGTTCAAGCTCACCGCCACGTTCGGCACCGCGGCGCGCCTGCGCGAAGTCGGCCTGCCGGTCGAGACGGTCTTCAAAGTCAATGAGGGACGACCGAATATCGTCGACTTTATCAAGCAGGACGACATCGCGCTGGTGATCAACACGCCGCTCGGACGCGCTTCGCACTTCGACGAGCAGGCGATTCGCCGCGCCGCGCTCCAACACAATGTGCCGTGTGTGACGACCATGACGGGCGCGCAGGCCATCGTCGAAGCGATCACGGCGCACGGACAGGGGGAGGCGACGGTGATCTCGCTCCAGGAGCTGCATGCGACAGTCGCTCCGACGCATTAGAACAGAAAATTTACAGACAGTCAGGAGGTTCAGCGTGGAAATAAACGATCCGCAGGCCATCAAGCGCATTCTCGACGAGTGTCGCACGATCGCCGTTGTCGGCCTTTCGTCTAATCCGTATCGCGCGTCGAATAGCGTCGCCGGATATATGAAACAGAATGGCTATAAAATAATTCCGGTCAATCCGAATGAGACGGAAGTGCACGGCGAGCGCGCATACAAATCGCTGGCCGAGGTGCCGGAGAAGATCGATCTGGTCGACATCTTCAGAAGAGCGGAAGAAGCGGGCGCGGCCGTCGACGAGGCGATCCGCGTCGGCGCGAAAGCCGTATGGTTGCAGGAGAGCGTGATCGACGAAGCGGCGGCCCAGCGCGCGCTCGATGCCGGATTGCTCGTGGTGATGGATCTGTGCTGGTTAAAAGAACACATCAAGATGAAGTGAAAGAGGAGTGGCGATGGCTGTCGAGATACGAGCCGTAGTCATCACCGTCAGCGATGGGTGCGCGAGCGGCGCGCGGCGAGACGAATCGGGCGCGGCGCTCGCCGAACTGTTGCGCGAACTGGGCGCGGAGATAATCGCCACGGAGATTCTGCCGGATGATCTCGAGCCTCTCGCGGACAAGCTCCGCACCTATGCCGACCGGCCTGATGTCAACCTGATCGTCACGACCGGCGGGACCGGTGTGAGCCCGCGCGATAATACGCCGGAAGCGACGCGCGCCGTTATTCAGAGAGAAGCGCCGGGTCTGGCGGAAGCGATGCGCATCGAGACGCTGCGGCAGACGCCGATGGCGATGATCTCGCGCGGGGTCTGCGGCATACGTTCCGAGGCATTGATCATCAACCTGCCGGGATCGCCTGCCGGCGTGCGCGAGTGCTTCGCGATCATCCGGCCGGTGATCGTCCACGCGGTCGCCCTTCTGGCGGGCCGCCCCCACGCGGAGGCGAAGTGAGCTTGCCCTACTCGGTAAAGCCGTTTGACAGCCCCCTGCCCGGAAGCCTAGAATTCCCTACGTCATCCTTACTTCCAGCAAGCGCGGGGCGCATTCGCTAATCAACAATGATAAGTGTGATTCTTTTACAGGCGACGACGGCGGTCGGTGATGAGAGCGTCGGCGGCACGCTAACGGCCTACTGGCCGGTGATGATCTTCTTCGTCATCGCGATCATCTTCCCGGTATTGCCGATCGTGCTCGGGCGCCTCGTGCGTCCGAGCGTGTACGAAAAGAACAAAATGCGCCCTTACGAATGCGGTATTGATCCGAAGACGGAGGCGCATGACCGCTTCACCGTTCGCTATTACATCGTGGCGATGCTTTTTCTGATCTTCGATGTCGAGACGATCTTTCTGCTGCCGTGGGCGATCATCTTCATGGGCGACGATTTTTCCTTTACCAAATTCGCGCTGATCGAAATGTTCGTCTTTATCGGCATACTGGTCCTCGGCTATTACTACGCCTGGCGCAAAGGCGCGCTCGAATGGGCATGAAGCAGTGGACAGTGGACAGTGGTCAGACAAGGCTTTTTCACTGACCACTGACCACTGACCACTGGCCACTGATTACTGGCCACTGAATCATTATGGCTGAACATCCGGAAGGCTTCGTTCTCACGACCGTTGATTCGATTTTCAATACTTTGCGCAAGTCCGTCGGCGCGCCGGTGATGAATGTCGGAGCGGTCAGGACGACCGTCAACTGGGCGCGCAAATCCGCGCTGTGGCCGATGACCTTCGGGCTTGCGTGCTGCGCCATCGAGATGATCGCGACCGGCGCCGGAAGATTTGATATTGACCGCTTCGGCGCGGGCGTCTTTCGCCCCTCTCCGCGGCAGAGCGATCTGATTATCATCGCGGGCACCGTGACGCTGAAGATGGGCCCGGTCGTGCGCCGCGTCTACGATCAGATGCCGGAGCCGAAATGGGTGATCGCGATGGGCGCCTGCGCTTCGACCGGCGGCCCGTTCGATTCGTACTCGACGATGCAGGGCGTGGATCGGACGATTCCCGTTGATGTCTACATTCCGGGATGCCCGCCACGTCCCGAGGCACTCCTGTACGGGCTGATGCGCCTGCAGGACATCATCATGCGTGAAGCGCCGTCCGCCTACATCTTTGAATCAGATGGTACGGTACGCCGCCAGCGCCAACTCGAAGGCGATGATGATCTCGAAGAAATCTCGCCGGCTGATGGTGAAGCTCTGGCAGTTGCGGAGGGCGCCAGCCACAAAAGCGCCTGAGCGATCAGTGATTACCTGTCTGCTGCGGTAGAGATAGGAAAATGCCGCCTCTTACATGAGGCGGCATTTTCAGTTTAGCGAAAATTAAAACTCGTGTGACTTGCCGGCATGAGGCTTACGGCGCGGGGACGCTCATGTTCAGCGCGCGCACGAGGAAGCCCCACCGGTCGCCGATCTCCTCGATGGTTTTTGAGACGGGTTTGCCAGCGCCGTGACCGGCCTTTGTCTCGATGCGGATGATGACGGGCGCGGGGCCCGCCTGGGCTTCCTGCAGGGCAGCGGCGAACTTGAAACTATGCGCCGGAACGACGCGGTCGTCGTGGTCAGCGGTCGTCACCATGGTTGCCGGGTAAGCGGTTCCGCGCTTGATATTATGAAGCGGCGAGTAAGCGTAGAGCGCTTTGAACTCCGCCGGATTGTCTGAGGAGCCATAGTCCGAGACCCACGCCCAGCCGATGGTGAACTTCTGGAAGCGCAGCATATCCATCACGCCGACGGCCGGAAGCGCGGCGCCGAACAGATCGGGCCGCTGTGTGATCGCCGCGCCGACGAGCAAGCCGCCGTTGCTTCCGCCGCCGATCGCCAGCTTCGGCGTTGAAGTGTATCTGTTTTTGATTAGCCATTCGGCGGCCGCGATAAAGTCGTCAAA
>JANOGZ010000666.1:0-1481 GCA_031406255.1 Pyrinomonadaceae bacterium
CGAAACACTCGCTGTGCGGGGTGTGTACTTCCGGCAAGGTTATGTTTCCATTTTGAACTTTCGGCACATATTATGCTGTACCCCGAAATTTAGACAGGCGTTTAAGGTGTAAAATCGCTGCTGTCCCGTCAGGAGAAAACGATGACCAAGCAGCGAACAACTTACTCGGCAGAACTCAAGGCCCGGATTGCACTGGAAGCGATCAAAGGTCAGATGACCGTCAATCAGATCGCCACGCACTACGGAGTGCATCCGAATCAGGTGACGCAGTGGAAACAGCAGGCGCTGACTCACCTGCCGCAAATTTTCTCCCGGTCACAGGCCCGCACGGTGCAGGATGACGAAGCGTTAAAGGCGCAACTCTATCAGCAGATCGGGCAGCTCAAGGTTGAACTCGACTGGCTCAAAAAAAAAGCTGGTCTGTTCAGTTGAGGAAAAACGCCGGCTGATTGAATCTGACCATCCGCAGTTGGCCGTCGGCCGCCAGTGTGAGCTGCTCGGCCTGTCACGCGCGAGCTTCTATTACGAGCCGCGTGGCGAAAGCGCCGCCAACCTCCGGCTGATGCGCCTTCTCGATGAGCAGTACACACGCACCCCGTTCTATGGCATTCGGCGCATGACAGCCTGGTTACAGACGCAGGGCGATGCGGTCAATCACAAACGGGTGCGCCGGTTGCTGCGGCTGATGGGACTGGAAGCGATTTATCAAAAACCCCGCTTGTCAGTTCCGGCACCGGGCCACCGGATTTATCCGTACCTGCTGCGTGGCGTCGTGATTGAGCGAGTGAATCAGGTCTGGTCAACCGACATTACTTACATCCGGCTGCTGCACGGGTTCGTGTACCTGGTTGCGATCATGGACTGGTTTTCGCGCTACGTGCTGTCGTGGGAGATCTCGGTCACGCTCGACAGTGAGTTCTGCGAGAGCGCCTTGGTGCGTGCGTTGCAACTCTGCCAACCGGAGATTTTCAATTCAGATCAGGGCGTGCAGTTCACCAGCACGGCTTTTACTGAGCGATTGCTCTCCCGCGGCATTCGGATCAGTATGGATGGACGCGGACGCGCGCTGGATAACATCTTCGTCGAACGCTTGTGGCGGAGTGTCAAGTATGAAGAGGTCTATCTGCATGATTACCAAGAGGTCCAGGACGCGCACAGCGGGCTGAGGCAGTACTTCAACTTTTACAACTCTGAAAGGCTGCATCAGGCGCTTGATTACCAAACGCCGGAAGTAGTCTTCAAGCAACTAACAGGATAATCTCGTGGACGACGCGATCCACCTTAAACAGTGCGATTTATTGTCTTGACAATGGGGTACACCTTAACTGTCGGGCCGGCAAAAATATCCTACCGGAGAACGGATGACGACATCTGTTGACACCTCGCACCACAGGAGCCGCACAAAGACCCACACGAATTGAGGCAAGGCCAAGAACAAAAATACCACCACCAAGAAGTCGCGCGCGACCGGCTCGCAGGCC
>JANOGZ010000702.1:0-4588 GCA_031406255.1 Pyrinomonadaceae bacterium
TGCCTGACAAGTCATTGGAGCGGACGCGCAACGAGCAGGATCCTTCAATTCGATGATCTGTGCGCGCCGCTGATGCCGGGCGTTAGACGCTTCATGTGATAATTGGACTAGTCCAAGACCCTCACATTGGAATTTCTGCTACAGGTAAAAGCAATGACGCTGACCTATTAGCGGATCTGATCACTCGATCTTTGCTACTTCTCAATAGGCCTGTGGATGAATCGCCGCGCGTCAGGCCCGCTGTACATGGCTACAGTATGGCCCTCGCCGATAAGCTTGTATTTGTAGGTTATAAGCCCTTCAAGTCCAACCGGACCACGCGGGTGGAGTTTGCCCGTGCTTATTCCAATCTCGGCCCCAAAGCCATAGCGGAAACCGTCCGCAAATCTCGTCGAGGCATTTAAATAGACTCCGGCAGAATCAACCTCAGTAAAGAACTTCTCGCATGCGCTATTATCCTCACTGATGATTGTGTCCGTGTGATGCGATCCATATCTGTTTATGTGATCGATAGCCTCATCCACCGAGTCAACAACTTTAATCGATAAAATCAAATCGCAGTATTCCGTGCTCCAGTCTTCCTCAGTGGCGAGACTGACGCCTTTAAGACGACAGCCGCCTATTGCGCGCAGGTCGCACCTTAATTCAACCCCTTGAGCCTTGAGGCTATCTACTAAAGCTGGTAGAAAGGTGTGTGCTATTGCTTCGTGCACCAGAAGAGTTTCTACCGCATTACACGCAGCAGGATACTGTAGCTTTGCGTCGAGCGTTATTTCCATTGCTTTATTCAGGTCGGCGCTTTGATCGACGTAGACATGGCATATACCCTCGGCATGGCCGAGCACGGGGATATGAGTGTTGTTCTGAATATAGCGTACGAGGGCATTCGAGCCGCGTGGAACGAGCAGATCAACAAACCCTTCAGCCTTGAGTAAGGCGTTCACATCTTCGCGGCTATCAAGAAGTACATATGCTTCGGCCGGCGCGCCTGCGCTTGCAGCTGCGCTTTGAATGATTGCAAAAAGCGCGCGGTTCGATTCTTCCGCCTCACTTCCTCCCTTGAGCACGACGGCATTGCCGCTCTTCAAACACAGCGATGCAATTTGCGTGAGCGCATCGGGACGCGATTCAAATATGGCTCCGATTACTCCGATGGGGCAGCTTATCCGATAAAGCCTCAGCCTCTCGTCTAACTGTGTAGCAAGGGTGACCTTGCCTAAAGGATCTTCAAGGGCTGCCACTTGATTGATTCCTGCGATCATATCATTGAGCTTTGATTGATTGAGCTGCAGTCGCCGGTACAACGATTCAGGCATCTCGCCAGCCTCAACCAGCGGCCGCGCTCGTTCCAAATCCTTTCTGTTAGCTGCAAGTATCTCCTCAGCCTGATATGTGATTTCGCGTGCAATCAGGCTCAATGCGTGGTTCCTGTCTTCAGCGGATAAGCGTCCAAGTGCCGTGGATGCAGCTTTGGCTCCTCTGGTACGCTCTCTGATTGAACTCTCAACTATTGATTCAGCCATGTAGCCCTTCAAGACCTCATTCAGCGCTCATTTAAGAAGGCGATATTCTCTCGTGTGATCAGCGCATCGTAATTTCGTTCTTCGATCAGCTCGTCTATCCTGCCGGAATGCAGTCCGGAGATTTTGCGTGCCTCATTGCTTGAGTAATTCACAATTCCCCGAGCGAATTCTCGCTCATGCTCATCGATGATGCTCACCACAGCACCACGCTCAAAATCGCCCCTCACTTCAACTACACCCGCTGCAAGCAAGCTTGCTTTACGCTCGACAAGGGCCGCTCGTGCTCCCTTATTGACGACGATCGCGGCTTTGACGCTTGTGGCGAATGCAATCCATCGCCGCCTACCCTTCAACTCGGATGCCGGCAAGAAGAGTGTCCCCACATCCTCGCCGGCGAAGATTCGGTCAATGATGCCGGGGAGTTTACCGCCCCCGATTATGGTAGCGCAGCCGGAGTGTATTGCGATGCGCGCCGCTTCCAATTTTGATCTGATACCACCGCGCCCAACCCTGGTTTCTCGCGTTCCACCTGTTGAAGCAAGAGCCTCAATCTCGGGTGTGATCTCTCTGACTAGAGGGATTAGCTCCGCGCCATGCTCCTCATGAGGATTCGCCGTATAAAGCCCGTCGACGTCGGTCAGCAACACGAGCAGGTCTGCTTCGATCTTGCTTGCTACAAGTGCAGACAGTTTATCGTTATCTCCAAAGTTTATTTTTACCAGTGAGGACGCATCGAGAGATTCAATTTCGGCGGTCGAGACTGTATCGTTCTCATTGATGATAGGTATCGTGCCCAACTCAAGGAGCTTTGTAATAGTGCTTCGCAGATTCAAGTAGCGGCGTCGGCTGGAGAAATCCTCCGCGGTTAGCAGAATCTGTGCCGTCACTATGCCGTACCTCTCAAACGTCTCCGAGTACAGGGACATCAAGCGACCCTGACCGACCGCAGCGCAAGCTTGCTTGAGGGGCAGGGCTTGCGGGCGTCGCTCCAGTTTCAATCTCTCAGCACCCAATCCGATAGCGCCTGATGAAACAATCAGCACCTCGCGACCAGCGCGCTTTAGTTCGGCGATTGATTTAACCAGCGAATATAATCGGCTGTGCGCGATTCCGCCTACCTCCCCGATCAGGACGGCGGTGCCGAGTTTGATAACAACCCGCCGAGCCCCTTTAGCGATGCGCTCGCGCGCCGTTAATACTTGCTGGTCGGATTCCTTCATGATCTTCAACAAAGACAGGATTAAGCAAAGCTGAATCCAGCAAAGAGGATACTTGATACGGCCCCTGATGTGCATCTCTTGGATCATTGCGCCGATATGACCGGATTCAAATGAGTTTGCCAGATCCGTGTTTTATCCTCTTATAATCTACATGATCGATTGAGAGTTGATTCGATATATTTTGCAAAACCATAGGGCTCCCAGGTCGGATCACTAAGAGTTAGAGAGACATCATACAAGATAACGCTCACCGAATAGGTTGAGTTATTCCATTAGGCCTTGAGAGTATAGAGCTAGCGTCCAACAAGTTATTCGACCGGAGCGCGAATAGCGCGGCTGTCATCCGCGAGACTTGAATGCTTGATACGTTGTGTGCGCGGCGGCTCAATTCGGGCGTTAGATGCTCGCCAGCGTGGAAGCCTTCGACAGAAAAAGAATGTTAATGTCAAACTCATACCTTGAACGATGAGCGGGGTTTTGCTATTAAATTAAGAATTCAGGCAACATCTAACTTGACGCCTAACGGAGTAGAAAAATGTCCACTGAGAATCTCGACGCGCTTGCGGCGCTTATTAGACGAGAGCGCGATACCTTACTCGCCGAATGGCGGCAAGAGGTGCATCAACTTTCTGTTGCACATCATCTCGACGTGCCGACTCTAAACGATCACATCCCCGATTTGCTCGAGGAATTAGCCTGTGAGCTTGAAGTATGTTCCGATGAGTCGATGATCGAGGGATTAAAAGAAAATCCTATTACTCATGGGTTAGATCGGCTCCGCCTCGGATTCGATGTCGAAGAGGTGGTGGCAGAATACAACGCTCTGCGCGGCGTCATCCAAGACCTTGTCGAAAGGCATGACTTGAGACTTCGTGGGGCGGTAAACCGAACCATTAACCGCGTTATTGACGTGTCAATCGGTCTTGCGGTCAAGACGTACGCGACGCAAAAAGCTTTAGAGGTACAGCAACGGCGTGAGGAGCACTTGGCCTTCGTCGCCCACGATCTCAGGTCTCCACTTTCGGCTATCGCGATGGCGGCTAAGCTTCTCGAAGTTACAGTCCCTGCTGTAGTAAAGGACGAGCGGGCTGCCACATTACTGGAAACTATGCATCGTAACGTCAGCCGCTTAAATTCACTCGTCGTCAAAGTAGTGCAGGAAGAAGCAAATCTGAAGGCGCAGGTGAACGAAAGCGTAGAGCGGCGGGAAGTAAAGCTGAGGGCACTGGTTGAAGTGCTCGTCAGCGACCTACGTCCATTGGCCGCCGCTGCGAACCTGAGTATGATCAACAAAGTACCCGAAGAGCTGACAGCGTTCGCTGATACCAACATGTTGACCCTTATTTTTCAGAACCTGATCTCTAACGCCATCGACTACACCCCGAACGGAGAAGTTACTATCGGAGCGCAGAAGATCGAAGAATCCGCTTATATCGAATGTTGGGTTAGCGACAATGGCGCCGGGATTCCAGCAGACCGGCTGGAAAAGGTGTTCGACAAATTAGAAACCGATCCAGACAAGAAAATCGGCATGGGACTCGGCCTTGCCATCGTCAAGCAATTCGTTGAAGCGCACGGCGGTCAGGTGACGGTTGACAGTGAACTCGGTCAAGGCTCGACGTTTCGATTCACTATTCCTTACAAAGCGGGAGTAGGGTAAGAACACTAATAAAGCCCGCTCCCGACAACTCATTCAACCCGACCGCTCGATAGCAATTCTTTCATCGTCATCTCCTCCGATGACGAGAGCAGATACATGACCTATGGCTGAAACCAAAAACACACTGCTCCGCGCTCTGACGCTGACGGACGCGATGGCCCTCGTTATCGGCACGGTGATAGGTA
>JANOGZ010000710.1:0-1693 GCA_031406255.1 Pyrinomonadaceae bacterium
AGTTCTCGCACTCCGAGCACTTTGTCGAGGTTTTCACTCATAATTAAGAATTGATGATTGCGGAATGCGGTATGAAAAGAACCACAAATGCTTTTTAATTCATCATTCCGCATTCATCATTTTGCTGTGGCGTTGCGTTCGAGGGCTTGTAACCCGGTGGCGGTAGCAACCGCTTCCGGCTCGTCGGCGGCTGTAGTGGCGGCGGCAGTCGCCGTCGCGCGTGTATCCAGCTCCAGTTTCCGCTCAATCAGGTCAAGAATCTTCGCCGGAGACTCATCGCTCAGGGCGAGGCGCTTGGCTTCGAGAACGAGCGCGGCCATGTCGCTGGCGCGCTCGCGATAGCGTGTGTCGCGTAGAATCAGATCTTCAATGATCCGCCGCTCGCGCTGCGCGCGCGAGGCATCCGCGTCGAGTCCGGCGGCGACCGCGTATTCCACGGGAACGCTTTGGTTCCGTACCATGACGTGAAGCGCACCGCACAGCGCGCGCGCCTCGTCGCGCATCCGGCTGATATCGAGCAACGAATTTTTGAATCCGAGATGCCCCTGCAGGGTGATCTCGATGATCGGCGCGGGCTCTTCCGATGTCTCATCGTGGCGTCGCGCTTCGCGCCGCACCCGTTCCATCACGCCGTCGTACACCGCCTCGGCATCAACGGCCCCCGAGACATCAAACGTGAGACGCTGAAAGGGACGCTGCACGTAATCGCGCAGATGCTGCGCCCGCACACGGTGCGCGTCGTCCACCTCGACCAGATAGAGTCCGCGTTCATCCTTGTACTCATCGATCGTGCAGGCTTCGAGCGAGCCCGGATTAAACGCCCAGCCATCCACCTCGAAGCGCTTGTGCGTGTGGCCGAGCGCCACGTAATCCACCAGCGTGCGCAGTTCCTTCAGCTTTTCGACGGTCAGCGCGGGAATCGGTCGATTGATCTGCCCCTCGACATCCGTATGAAGCATGAGAATATTGAAGAGACCATCCTGGCGCGCGCGCCTGATGGCATCGGACAGGATGGCCATCGCGGCATTCGCACTCGTGCCGTACCAGTGCGAGCCGAAAATGCGCGCGCCCGCGATATCTATGTATGAGCCGGCGCGCTCCTCTTCATCCCACGGAACAAACTCGAAGCGGCCCTCCGGATCGCGCGCCGGCTCTAACAGCTTTAAGAATCCCCATTGCGAAAGCGAGCGCAGCCAGCTGAAACTCGACATCGTTTCATGCTGATCGTGGTTGCCCTCGATGGCGATGACCGGGATGCCGGCCGTTTTGAGCCTTTCGAGCCCGACGATCGCGTGGTTCATGGTCTGCGGATCAACTTTGCGCGAGTTGAAGAAATCACCGGCGATGAGAACGAAATCGGGTTCGTTCGGCAGCACATGACGATGGATCACATCATTCCAGGCACGGAAAAAATCCCTCGTGCGCTCTTCCAGATTATAGCGACGACAGCCCAAATGCACGTCAGCGATATGCAGAAATTTGATCATTATTTGTCAGAAAGATGACGCACGACGGCCAAGGAATCCGGTTCCGTTCAAGCTCACGCGCGTGCCGGGATATTATACGATATTGAGGCGGGAAGGCAGAACGTTACAATGGCGCCGGGCGCGCTGAATGAAGCGCGCTTCATTCAGCGCGCCCGGCGCCATTGTAACGTTCTGCCTTCCCGCCTCAATATCGTATAATATCCCGG
>JANOGZ010000728.1:0-1401 GCA_031406255.1 Pyrinomonadaceae bacterium
CCCTACCTTGCGGCACACATCAACCTCTACCGAATCTACCACTACCTGGGCCGCGATAAAGAAGCAAGGGATTATTACGCGAAAGCGCTGGTGCTGGGCGCAACCCGAGAAGAATTGTGGAATACTGACCCGCCGCCCGAATGATCTGGCGCGATTATCTTCAATCAGAAAGGCACTAAGTAATTGAGCGACGAGCCAAAGCAGCCAGACGCCCATGCACCGGAAAGTTGCAACTGGTATGGAGGCACCGGTTTTAATTAAAATATTCGCTGCGCGGTTGGCGACGGCAATGGCAGCGTGCTCCTAACTCAGCCGGCGCGAGAGTGCGCCTCCTGCAACCGGAGCGGGCGCCCAGCTAAGAACATGACCGGATGCTGGGCCTGCGGTGGCAGGGGGTGGCAAAGTACTCGATATGCTTCAGGAGCGCGAAGGAAGGCAGCCGCTGAAGGTAAGATCACCCGGCAAGAGACGAACGCGAGAAAAACGATCCCCGAGTTATTCGAGGAATTCTTTCAAGCAAAGGATGAGGAGAAAGGCGGCAAGGAATGAGCGCTGCTCAGTACACATATGAAGCGATGTGGTCGGAAGAGGACCGCGTGTACATCGCCCGTGTCAGGGAGTTTCCAGCATTAGAAGCGCGCGGGGACAGCCGTGAAAGCAGTCTCCGCGCGCTCAGAAGAGTGGTGGATGCTGTAGTGAGGGACCTGGCTGAATCTGGTGAAGAGATTCCCGGGAAAGCCACCAGGAAGAAAGGTACGAGGAAGTGATTTACCCGGCAGAGTTTCAGGAGCGAATAATTACGTGCGTTGACTGTGGAAACGAGTTCACTTGGAGCGCTGAGGAACAGGCTTTCTTCCGCGACAAAGGGCTCACTAACGAACCAAAGCGGTGCAAAACTTGTCGAGAGGCCAAGAAGAGCCGCAATGCTGAGCATCAGGGAAAAGAAAGGCGCTAGGAAGCGAGATCCCAATCGACTACGACTAATATTGGTCTGAGTCCCAACTGTCGGACTCGCGTGGCTTTTACGGTCAGGATCTGCCCGAACTGTGGGCGACATCTGTTGCCGGGAGAGGCGCAAAGGACGGCCCGTTCTGAAGGGTTAATAATTGAACAAGAGAAGCCTCCGAAGAATAGGATCCCGGAGCTGTTCGAAGAATTCTTTGAAGTGCAGGATGAGAAGAAGGGCGGGAAGAGTTGAGCGAGAACTTGCGTAAGTCTCCCGAGTGTGAGAGATGCGGGGTCGCCATGAAAGCAGAGTGGATGGAACGCCAGGTGGTCGGGTGGTACTGCCCGGTATGTAACGCAGAAGGATCGTTCGAACAGCAGATAGGAGAAATCATCGATGATCTTGAGAATGGCGATGGCGACCAGAAGCAGCCATTCGACGATCTATCCAACTTC
>JANOGZ010000729.1:0-1920 GCA_031406255.1 Pyrinomonadaceae bacterium
ACTCGGTCTTCCTCGTCCTCCAGGGCACGCTCGACGTGCCCTCCGAGGCACGCCGGCTGCCGGTCATCGGCGGAGTGAGCACCGCCGATCCCGTGGCCGGCGAGTTCTTCGGGCGCGGCGACCAGGTCTTCACCACCCCGCGGGCGCTGGTCTCGGCCGAGCTCTTCCAGGGCCAGACCGCCTTCAAGCCCAAGACCTGGGCGATCAAGGTCACCTCGGCTTTCAACCTCAACTACGTGGGGTTCGAGGAGAGGAACCTTGTCAACGTGGACGTGCGCGAGGGCAAGTCGCGCAAGAGGCAGGACTTCTCCCTGGAGGAAGCGTTCGGCGAGGTGAAGCTGGCGACGCTCTCGCGCAACTACGACTTCGTCTCGGCCCGCGTCGGTATCCAGCCCTTCGTCTCGGATTTCCGCGGTTTTATCTACTCGGATAACAACCTCGGGGTGCGTATTTTCGGTGGTCTGGATAATAATCGCTACCAGTACAACTTCGCTTACTTCGGGCAGTTGGAGAAGGACACCAATAGCGGTTTGAACAGGTTCGATAAGCGTGAGCAGGGTGTTTACATCGCCAACATCTTCCGCCAGGATTTCCTGGCTAAGGGCTATACGGGTCAACTCAGCTTCCACTTCAATGATGACCGGCGCAGCGTTGAGTTTGATCGAAATGGCTTTCTGGTTCGTCCGGCGATCGCCGGTTCCATTCGCCCGCACTCGGTCAAGGTCGGCTACCTGGGATTCGCCGGTGATGGCCACTTCGCGAAGATCAACCTGTCCAACGCTTACTACATAGCCCTCGGACGCGACGATTTCAATCCGATCGCCAATCGCCCCGTCAGCGTCAGGGCACAAATGGCGGTGGCCGAGGCATCAATGGATCGAGACTACCTGCGCTACCGCACTACATTTTTCTGGGCCCAGGGCGACGGTAACCCGGAAGATGGCAAAGCGACCGGTTTCGACGCGATCTTCGATGACCCGAACATCATCGGCGGCCAGTTCTCTTTCTGGAACCGCGTCGGCATCCCGCTGACGGGCGCGGGCGTCGGACTCGTGCAACCGAACAGCGTCCTGCCGAGCCTGCGAAGCAGTAAGAGTCAGGGACAGGCCAATCACGTCAATCCCGGCATCTTTATCTATAACGCCGGCCTCGATGTCGAGGTGACGCAACGCATCAAGGCGATCTTCAACTTGAACTACATGCGTTTCCATCGCACCGAGTCGCTTGAACGTCTGATTTTTCAGGACAGCATCAGTAAAGAGATCGGGTATGACCTCAGCCTCGGCGTCATTTACCGACCGCTGTTGATCAACAATATCCAGTTTACGTTCGGTGGCTCGCTCTTCAAACCGGGAAGAGGCTTCCGCGATATTTACACGGATCGCGGCCGCAACTGTCCGCCGAATGTCAGAGAGCTCTGCACATCAACATCGGATGATATCGTGATCGATCCGAAGAAGCCTCTCTACAACCTCTTTACGGAATTGAAATTGATCTTCTAGAGTTTAACCCTGGTTCTCGCTCATACTGCCGCGGCATCAGGCGCTTATCATCATCGTGAGGGTGAAAGCGCCTGATCTCGCAAATACCGTACAACTGCTCATGAGTAGAACTCGCGAAACGGAGAGTTGATATGCATCGGTACAGCAAAACTGACCGCCTCAAATTAATCTTTTTCATCGCCACCTTCGCCATCATCATCGTGCTCGGCGTGAGCGGCGTGCGATCTTCGGCCGAAAGCGAAACACCCCCGGCGAATGAGGAGGCGTCCACCGTCGCCGTTCCTCCCGCTGAGGCAACTGCGCCAGCCGCCGCACATAATGCACCGGCCGCGCAGCCAAATCCCGGCGCGCCGCAGGATGCCGCTCCGATGGTTGAAGGCTGCCTCGATTGCCACAGCAACATCGAACCGATGCATGA
>JANOGZ010000744.1:0-1523 GCA_031406255.1 Pyrinomonadaceae bacterium
TATGCCCCCAGTGGATCCAGTTAAGCGCGGCCAGCACCTCGGCCAGCGCGGTGATCAGGATGAACAAAAAGAGCGCCGGCAAGACTGATAAGAAAGACGAACCGTCGCCGCCGTCAGTCCACACGGAGCGGGCCACGAGAATCACAATACCGACCAGGGCGGTGCGCGCCAGACGGCTCGCCAGCGCGACATGCAGGTGCGTCGTGAGGGTCAGCGGCATCGATTCCAGGAAAGACTGCGCGCTGCGCAGGTGATAAATCTCGCTGCTCGTGCGCGACAGGCTGGAGCTGATCAGGCATATCTCGATCACCGACATCAGGCCAACGCCGAATCCGAAGGAGAAACGCCACTCCGGCGCGTTGCTCGCGAGCCGCGCGAAGGTCGCGTAAGCCATCCCGAGCACGAGCGGCGATAAGATCAGCCATACGTAGAGGTGCTCTCTCGCCCAACGCAACTGGCTGCGAAGCGAAGCGCCGATGATCAGTTTGAGATTCCTCATCGTGAAGAGATATCAGAGGCTGTCCATCAACATCGCCTCGACGCGCGCCGCGCTGGAGCGCGCGCGCTCCAGAAGATCGGCGGCGCGCCCGCGCTGCTCGGAAGTGAACTCTTCATCTTCGATGGCGGCGGTGTTTACGAGCACATTGTAATGGGCCGCGGCGACGGCCGCGAGCGAGAGTTGGGCGCCGGCCGCCGCATCGGATAGCCACGCGGGCGCGCTTACGTCCGCCAGCATCTCGATCAGTTCGCCGACCTGCACCGCAATTCCTGCGGTCTCGAGCGGCACAGTGGTCGCGCCTTTGAGCGCCGCCTCGATCCGCCCGTCGCGCGCGCGCCGCTCGTCGTCGGTTGCTTTCGGCATGCGCCGGGCAGCAAGCACGCGCTCGAAGCTCGCTTCGTCATCGCGCGCCGCTTCGGTCAAACGCTCGTGCAGCACCGTCAATTCCTGTAGCGCGTCACGCGCTTCCTGTTTTGTCTCACCCGGCTCGGCGCGTCTTTCGATCAAGCGCGCGAGCGCCTCGCCCAGACTCGCGGCCAGCGCCGCGGCGTGCGCCGCCGCGGCGCCGCCGCCCGAGACCGATCCCTGATCACCCGTCGTAGCATCAGCAGAAGCTTCGCCTTCCCGCTTCTCGTTGCGCCTCTGAATCGCTGACGCGAGCCGGTTTTCGAGCACGAGGTCAGGTGAGAAATTTTCGATCTGTAGAAAATACTCGGCGCTCTTATCGATCGCCGCCTGTGGCACAAGGCCGACGATTTCGCTTCCGGCGACACGCACGCCCCATCGCTCCGCCTCGCGGCGCACGGCCTCGAAGGCGTGATGAAGCGTCGTCTGTTCGTAGCGCGTGAGATTCATCGAGACCTGCGCGAGACCACGCTCGTCGAGTTGAAAACCGCGCGCCTTTACATAGCGCAGGCCACCGTCGCGCCCGCGCACCGCGCGCGCGATCCGTCGCGCGACGGATACATCGGTGGTGTGCAGGTTAATGTTATAAGCGATCAGCAGCGCGCGGGCGCCGACCGCG
>JANOGZ010000745.1:0-1359 GCA_031406255.1 Pyrinomonadaceae bacterium
GAAACAATTTGCTTCGTTCTTCTTGTCGGCGGCGAGCACCGTCAGCGCGCGTTCGTTGAGTTCCTGATCGGCGCGGCTCGGATAGAGCGCCGTCATCCCGCCGATCGCCAGCGCGCCATGACGGTGACAGACGTCGACCAGAAGAACGAAGCAAATTGTTTCATGGACGGCGCCTGGACGGGGCATCCAGACCAGAACGAAATCGCCGTCCGGCAGTTTCCCGAACCTAATCAACTCGGCGCGCGGCGGCCCGGACAGGAGAGGCGCCCGGATTTGCGACCCGTCCCGCGCGGGCTGGGAAAGATCACAATCGAGGGCACGCGCGCCGCCGCGCGGACCGTGATTCGCTACCGCAACGGCGTGCTCAATGGCAAGGGCGCGAGCCTGCTCGATGGCTACATGGAAGATTTGGCCACCGATCGCATTTACCGCCTCATGATCGCGCAGCGGCTGCGCCACCGCGACAAAGTTGAGGTCGTTGATGGCGACGGTCAGGCCGTGCAACACACGCCGGAACTCGTCAGCGCGATCTTCGATGTCGAACTGAAAAAACTTCTCGGCGAGCTTCCTTCGGGAACAAAGCCCGAAGTGGCCGAAAATTATCGTCGCGCCCGCCGGCAAAGCGAAAGCATGATCATACATGGCGAGTTTGATCCGATTTAAAGTGACCCGATTTGAAATGTAGCAACGATCGCTTCATTTTATTGACCTCAACCCCACGATGAGAGCTCCGCTTTGGAAACGAAGGCGGCTGCACAGGAGACACAGCATGATGAATCAAGTTCAGATCGAAAACCTCGAATATGTCTGGGCGACGGAAGAAAGATGGAAAGGTATCACGCGCCCCTACACCGGCGAAGATGTCATCAAACTTCGCGGCTCAGTTCGTATCAAACACACTCTCTCCGAGATGGGGGCCGAACGCCTCTGGCAGCTACTGCACGCTGAATCCTACATTGCGGCGCTCGGCGCCATGACGGGATGTCAGGCTCTGCAGCAGGTGGAGGCGGGGCTCAAGGCAATCTATGTGAGCGGCTGGCAGGTGGCCGCAGATGCCAACCTGTCAGGCCAGATGTATCCGGATCAGAGCTTGTATTCGGTCGGCAGCGTACCCGAGCTGGTCAGAAAGATTAACAACGCCTTTCAGCGCGCGGACCAGATACAACATCTCGAAGGACGCGAAGGCCCGTACTGGTTCGCTCCGATCATCGCCGACGCCGAGGCGGGTTTCGGCGGGGCGCTCAATGCTTTCGAGCTGATGAAGGCGCTGAGCGAGGCCGGCGCCGACGCCGTCCACTTTGAAGATCAACTCGCGGCGGCCCAGCAGTGCGGACATCTCGGCGGCAAAGTTCTGGTGCC
>JANOGZ010000768.1:0-4990 GCA_031406255.1 Pyrinomonadaceae bacterium
TCATCAAAATCACTTACGCGCAAGACCGAGAGGACGGGGCCGAAGATCTCTTCGCGGGCGATACGCATTTCGGGAGTGACGCGATCAAAGAGGGTCGGGCGGATGAAATAGCCTTTGGTCAGGCCCTGCCCCTGCGCGATCTCACCACCGCACGCCACTTCGGCCCCGTCCTCGCGGCCGATGTCAATATAACGGAGCACGTTCTTGAACTGATTTTTATCAACGACGGGGCCGACTTCCGTCTGCGGGTCACTGCCGTCTCCGATGCGAAGATTGCCGGCGCGCGCGACGAGCGCCGCCACGAAATCGTCGGCGACATCATTGACGACGATCGCGCGGCTCGTCGCCGTGCAGCGTTGTCCCGCTGAGCCGAATGCGCCCTGCGCGGTCGATTCGACGGCGAGGCTCATGTCGGCGTCTTCCATCACGATCACGGGGTTCTTGCCGCCCATCTCACATTGAACCTTCGCGCCGCGCCGCGCCGCCTGCTCGTAAAGACGCAGGCCCACACTATTCGAGCCGGTGAACGAGATTGCCCTGACCGCCGGGTGGTTCGTAATCTCGTCGCCCGCTTCCGCGCCGGAACCGAGGATCAGATTGAGCACGCCGGGGGGGATGCCGGCCTCGTCAAAAATCTCGGTGATGCGGACGGCGGTGGCCGGCGTCAGCGTCGAGGGCTTGAAGATGACCGCATTCCCGGCGACGAGCGCGGGAGCGATCTTCCAGATCGGAATCGCGACCGGGAAATTCCAGGGAGTGATGCAGGCGACGACGCCGTGTGGCTGCTTGAGAGTGTAGGCGAAGTTGGATGGCAGCTCGGAAGTGATCGTCTCGCCATTCATGCGGCGCGCTTCGCCCGCGCAAAACTCGGCGACGTTGATCGCGCGCTGCATCTCGCCGCGCGATTCGGCGAGCGTCTTTCCTTCCTCCCGCGTGAGGAGCGCGGCGAGCGTCTCCTTGTTGTCTTCCAGCAGACGGGCCGCGCGTGCGACAATCCGGCCGCGCACGGGAGCGGGCGTCGCGCGCCAGCCGCGGAACGCCTCGGCGGCGCTCTCGACCGCCCCGCGCGCTTCTTCGCGTGTCGCGAGGCGTATCTGACCCAGCACGTCGTCCGTGTTCGCCGGATTTACGTTCGTTGTGGTCTCGGATGAAGTAGACTCCATCCACTTGCCATTGATGAAATTGCGATATGTCTCCATAGGCACGTCTACGGGTTCTACCCGGAAGGAACTTTAAAGAGTGCGGAAGACGGCCGGAAGCCTACGGGCCGTTGTGAAAATGGAAGCGTTTTACGATAAGCTAGGGCTCGCTTCGCCAGTATGTGGACGTTATGGCTCGCTTGACGCCCTAAATATATCACAACGCGCTTTTGCGAAAATAATATCACACTGGGCGGCCGTGAACAGCAAAAAATCGGTCGCCATCGTCCAGAAAATATGCCCGCTAATCTTCGCGAACTCTTAGAACAGCGCGCCGCAGGGGCGCCGGATAAGACTTTCCTTTTTTCCGAAGCGGATGGCCGCCGGTTTACGTACGTCGCGTTTGACGCCGCCGTCGACCGCACCGCGCGCCTGCTGGCGGCACATGGCATCGGTAAAGGCGACGTGGTGAGCCTGCTGCTGCCGAACAGCGCGGAATATATCATCGCCTATTTCGCGTGCTTCAAAATGGGGGCGCTCGCCGGCCCCATCAACTCGCTCCTCAAGTCTGAGGAGATCGCCTACGCGATCGGGAATTCCGAAGCCAGAGCGCTGCTCGTTCACACGCAGTTTCAGCCGCAGGTGCGGGAGATACGCGCCGGGTTGCCGACGCTCCACGCCATCATCGAGTTTGACGATGTGGAGCGCGCGACAGCCGAGTTTGCCGCCGGCCGGGATTCATGGCGCGACTTCCCCGTCGCCACGGATGATGAAGGGATCATCATCTATACCTCGGGCACGACCGGTAAACCCAAAGGCTGCCTGCTCACGCATGGCAATGTGCTGGCCAACGCCAGGCAGATTACAAACTGGCTGGGATTTGGCGAGAGCGACCGCCTGCTGACGGTGATGCCGCTCTTTCACATGAACGCCGTCACCGTGACGACCATCGCAAGCCTCTATGCGGGCGGTTCGACGGTCATCAGCCCCCGTTTTTCCGCGTCGCGCTTCTGGCAAAACGTGTCGGATTATGAAGTGACTTCGTTTGGATCGGTGGCGACGATGCTCTCGATGCTTCTGGCCACTTACCCGGAAGGAGTCCCGGCGGGGCTCAATACGGACAAACTGCGCTTTGCGCTGTGTGGTTCGGCTCCTGTTCCCGCGGAAACCATCCGCCGCTTTGAAGAGACGTTTCACTGCCTGGTGATCGAAGGCTATGGCCTCTCCGAATCAACCGTGCGGGCGACCTTTAATCCGCCCGACGAAGGACGGCGGTCCGGCTCGTGCGGTATCAGCATCGGCTGCGAAATCAAAATCTTCGATGAGGAGGACAGGGAAGTGCCCGACGGGCAGACGGGTGAGGTCGTGCTGCGCGGCGCTAACATTTTCAAAGGCTATTACAAAAACGAGGAAGCCACGGCGCGCGCCTTTCGCAGCGGCTGGTTTCACACGAGCGATATCGGCTATCGAGACGCGGACGGGTTCTTCTACATCGTGGATCGCAAATCGGATATGATCATCCGCGGCGGCGAAAATATTTATCCGCGCGAGATTGATGAGGTGCTCTACCGGCATGAGAACGTCGCCGCGGCCGCGACCATCGGCGTGCCCGATCCGCTCTACGGTGAAGACGTGGCCGCTTTCGTCGTGCTGAAAGAAGGTCGCGAGGCCACCGCCGAAGGAATCATCGAATTCTGCAAGACGCATCTGGCCGATTACAAATGCCCGAAAACCGTGCGTTTTGTGGATGATTTGCCGAAAGGCCCGACCGGTAAAGTGCTCAAGCGCGAGCTGGCGCGGCAGTACCAGGCGGAGAGCTGAATGTTCGTCTGGCGGGCGAGCGCGATGCCTGGCGGAAAGCTTCATCACCGAAAACGTCTGCGAGAGGTAGAAACAAATGAAAAAGAGAGTCGCTCTATGCTCGGCGCTCATGCTTCTGTCATCGCTGCCGTTCGGCTACGCCCGGCAGGGAAAAATTTTAAGCAGCAGGACAAGCGATTCTCACGCGTCCGCTCTTTCACGCCAGCAACGAATCGCGCAGGCGGCGGCGGCGCTCGGCCCGCAACTGATCGCCCAGCGGCGCGACTTTCATATGCACCCGGAGCTCTCCAATCGCGAGGAAAGGACCTCGCGGATCGTCGCCGAGCGGCTCACGGCGCTGGGGCTCGATGAAGTAAAAAAGGGGGTCGCACGCCACGGGGTGGTCGCGTTGCTGAAGGGAGCGAAACCCGGCCCGGTCGTCGCCGTCCGCGCCGATATGGACGCGCTGCCGATTCAGGAGACGATCGATGTGCCTTATAAATCACGCACTCCGGGGGTGAAGCATGCCTGCGGCCATGATGTCCACACGAGCATCGGTCTCGGCGTGGCGGAGATTTTGAGCAAGATGCGTGGAGAGGTGGCGGGCACCATCAAGTTCATCTTTCAACCGGCCGAAGAAGGCCCGCCGCCAGGCGAAGAGGGCGGCGCTCCGTTGATGATCAAGGAGGGAGCGCTTGAGAACCCGCGGCCGGGCGCGATTTTCGGGCTGCATGTCATGCCGAACGTCGAGATCGGGCAGATCGCTTACAATTCGGGGCCAACGATGGCCTCCTCGGATCGCTTCGTGATCACGATTCGCGGCAAGAAGGTTCACGGGGCCTACCCCCACGACGGCGTCGACGCGGTGGTCGTCGCCGCCGAAGCGGTCACGGCGCTGCAAACCATCAGGAGCCGCCGCATCGATACGACGGAACCGCTCGTCATCTCCGTGGGAATTATTCAGGGCGGCAACCGCTTCAACATCATCGCGGATGAGGTGAAACTAGAAGGAACCGTGCGCACGTTGAGCGAAGATGTGCGCCGGCAGGCGCAGAAGCTAATGAGGGAGACCCTGACGGGGATCACCTCGGCTTACGGCGCGACGTTCGAGATGCAGTATGAAGAAGGCGCGGCGGTCACTTATAATGAACCGCGACTCGTTGATGAAACGCTGCCGACGCTGCGACGCGAGATCGGGGAGACGAACGTCATCACGCGCCGGCCGCAGATGGGCGCCGAAGATTTCTCGTATTTCCAGAAAGTCATTCCGGGTTTCTACTATTTTCTCGGCGTTGGCAATCGCACCCGCGGAATTACGGCGATGATTCACACGCCCGAATTCGACGTCGACGAAGAGAGTCTCGTGATCGGCACGAAGGTGATGTCGAACGTGCTGCTCGATTACCTCGATCGTCACGCCGCAGCCAGGTAACCCTGTTTCCCGCATGGGGGAGAATGGCCCGGAACGATGACTCCTTCGGTCGTCTCAAGAGAAGCAGCCCGGAAGCTCACGAATGTATTGACTCGGACTCTTCGGAAGCGTAACCTCGGTTACCATTAAAGCGTCCGCCGATATGCTCGAAAAGGGAGCTTGGTTTCCAGTCGAGAAGCTCAAAGCGGAGGTGCGATATGGACATCAGAATTATCGTCGCGATCCTTTTAATTCTGTTGCTCGTCGGTGCCCTGCCGACCTGGCCCCATAGTAGAAGCTGGGGCTATTACCCGAGCAGCACGCTCGGCCTGGTTCTGCTGATTTTGGTGATACTGCTGCTTCTGCGGGTCTTCTAAGAAACAACATGACGGGATAGGAGTTTCCGGAAGGCGGCGCGGGGCTCTCTACCCCGACCGCGCGCCGCGAGGCCGTCGTTTCGGTTAATGGCCGCGGGCACGACGCGCAAAGCGGTCAGGCGCTGCGGGCCGGACAAGTGGTCCGTCGCTATTTATTCTTCGAGTTGTTTCAAAATCAAGTATTGTAAAATGAGTTACGCACCGCGCCCGGGAATCTCGTCTCATGTGCTGCCTGTAATCTTTTGCTCGGACAATCTGTCAAC
>JANOGZ010000824.1:0-2231 GCA_031406255.1 Pyrinomonadaceae bacterium
GCATCAACTTCGAGCGGTACATACGGCACGAGGTTCTGGACAAAATCCAGTCGCCGCTCGTGTGGGGTCTGGACGAAGTTGACCGGCTCTTCACCTGCTCTTATGGTAGCGAGGTTTTCGGGCTGCTTCGCACCTGGCATAACGAGCGGGCGGTCGATCCGACGGCCCCCTGGGGACGGCTCACGCTCGCCATCGTCTACGCCACCGAAGCGCACCTCTTCATCACCGATCAGAACCAGTCGCCGTTTAATGTCGGCACACGGCTGGAGCTCAAAGATTTCACATTCGATCAGGTAGCGGAACTCAACCAGCGTTACGGTTCACCTCTGCAGGGGACAGCCGAAGTGGCGCGCTACTTCCGCCTTGTGAGCGGTCATCCTTATCTCGTGCGCCGCGGTCTTCACGAGATGGCGACTCAGGGCATGAATCTTTCAACCTTTGAAGACATGACCGACCGTGATGAAGGTCCGTTCGGCGACCACCTGCGGCGCATTCTGGTTTTGCTCGCGCGCGATCCCGCGCTCTGTGACATAGTGCGGGGCGTGCTGCGCGGCCAGCCTTGTCCGACGCCCGAGAGCTTCTATCGTTTACGAAGCGCAGGCGTGATGGCGGGAGATTCGGCGCGTGACGTCAAGCCGCGCTGCCAACTTTATGCGACCTACCTCGAACGCCACCTGCTGTGATCAAACCACAGCGTAAGTAATTGCCACATTGATTCATTAGACCACCGATTCAATGAATCAATGATCCAACGACCAGATGGATCAAACGCTATGAGCACCTATCCGACCAGTTTCTACGTCGTCGGCGGGACGTTGCAACGCAACGCCCCCTCCTACGTGTCCCGGCAAGCAGACACGAATTTGTATGAGGGCCTCACTCAAGGCAAATTCTGCTACGTGCTCACCTCGCGCCAGATGGGCAAATCGTCGCTCATGGTGCGCACCGCAGCACGACTCCGCGAGGACGGGGCCGCTGTCGCCGTACTCGATCTGACGGCGATTGGACAGAACCTCACCGCTGAGCAGTGGTACGACGGACTGTTGGGCCGCATCGGACAGCAACTGGATTTAGAAGATGAATTAGAAGCCTTCTGGCTCGATCACGAACGACTCGGCCCGTTGCAGCGGTGGATGCGGTCGATACGCGAGGTCGTGCTGAAGCACGACACCCGCCGCGTTGTGATCTTTGTGGACGAGATTGACGCCGTCCGCAGCCTGCCCTTCTCGACGGACGAGTTTTTCGCCGGGATACGTGAATTCTACAACCGCCGCACCGAAGACCCGGAATTGGAGCGGCTCACGTTCTGTTTGCTGGGCGTGGCGACGCCCTCGGACTTGATCCGTGATACGCGCACTACTCCCTTCAACATCGGCCAACGCATTGAGCTGACCGACTTCACCGAACGGGAAGCCACCCCACTGGCCGAAGGGTTGGAACGTCAGGAGAAGATCGGCGCGACGCTACTGAAGCGAGTTCTCTACTGGACGGGCGGGCATCCGTATCTCACGCAGCGGCTCTGCCAGGCCGTGGCTGAAGATTCGAGTGTGGCCGGCGCGAGCGGCGTTGACCGTCTCTGCGAAGCGCTGTTTCTCTCCCCACGCGCGCGCGAGCGCGACGACAATCTTCTTTTCGTGCGCGAGCGGATGCTCAGGAGCGAAGCGGATCGCGCCGCCCTGCTCGATCTATACGCGCAGGTGCGCGGCCACAAGCGCGTGCGCGATGACGAGACGAATCCCCTGGTCAGCGTGTTACGTCTATCCGGCATCACACGCATCAGGGAGGGCTACCTTTATGTGCGCAACCGTATTTACCACCGCGTGTTTGACCGCGAGTGGGTGATCGCCAATATGCCGGACGCGGAGTTGCGGCGTCAGCGCGCCGCTTACCGTCGAGGACTACTGCGCGCTGCCGCCGTCGCTGCGATAATTCTGGCAGTGATGGCCGGTCTGGCGGGAGCAGCCGTCAACCAGCGCAACCGCGCCGTGGGTGAAGCACGCCGCGCAGATCAAAGAACTCAAGAGCTTCAGCACGCTCTGGAGGATCTTGAAACGGCTTTAGCGGAAGCGAAATGTCACAAGGAGATCTCGCAAGATAAAAGCCGACAGGCGGACGAGCAACGCACTGAAGCCGAAAAGCAGAAGGAGATCGCGCAAGGAAAGAGCCAACAGGCGGACGAGCAACGTCAGCAGGCCGAAGATCAAAAGCGCATCGCCGAGAATCAAACCGCC
>JANOGZ010000826.1:0-1167 GCA_031406255.1 Pyrinomonadaceae bacterium
TGCCTCTTCTGCTCGCGCAGAGAGCGTCTATCGCATCGTCGCCGCCTACCGTGCTCGGACACTCGGCTTTGAGGTGGACGCCGCGGCAACGATCTGTCCACCAGTGCGCACCTCGGTCCTGCTGCCCTGGGTGCGGCGCTCGCTGCTGGCTTTGCTCAAGAAAAGCCCGCACCTCTGCGGGTGGTGCCGGACCCGGTGGAGTTGCGCCACTCTGGCCGCCGAACTCAAGGCTCGCCATCGCCTCGAGGTCTCGGCGGAGACGGTTCGCCGCTGGATTCACGCGGTCGGTTGGGTCTGGAAACGTGCCAAGCTGGTGGCCAAAGACGATGATCCCGAACGGGTCATGCGATTGGCGCGCATCCGCCATTGTTTCGAGAATCTGGGCAAAAAGGCGGCCATGTTCTTCGCTGATGAACTCGACATCAACTTGCTGGCGAAGGTCGGCTATCAGTGGATGCCTGAAGGCGAGCAACTCGAAGTCCCGACGCCTGGCACCAACGAGAAGCGGTACCTGGCCGGTGCGCTCGACATCTGCACGGGCCAGATTCTGCGCTGCCTCTGGTTTCGTAAACAAGCCGGGCTGTTTGTCGACTTGCTCAAGGTGCTGGATGGGAACTATCCAGCCGGGCAATTTGCGCGCCTCTATGTGGTCGTTGACAATGCCAAAATTCACAAGGCGGCGGTGGTCGAAAAGTGGGTGGGGGAGCATCCGCGCTTTGAGTTGCTGTATTTGCCGCGCTATTGCCCGCGAGCGAATCCGATCGAGCGGGCGTTTGGTGATGTCCACGATAACTGCACGCGCAATCATTAGCGGAAGCGGGTGCGTGATCTGGTGGCGGATGTGCATCGGCATTTCGAGGTGAATGGGCCGTGGCAGTACAGAGTGTCTTCGATCTACTACGAACCAGAAGTCACGGCGGCGGTCGAAAGACTGGCCCCCGCAGAAAAGAGGCTTGCTGCATGAGTGTCCCAATCTCATGTGGTTCGATTTAGATGGTCAATGCGGCCCATTCTCCCTCTCTTTGGCAGCCATCTCGGCCGAGACTGCGCGCCAGTCGAGCGCGGACCTGCGGTAAGGCCGATATTACTTCAAAGTGGAAACACATGTCGCCCCAGCAGCCACGAGGCGGCTGCCTTCAAGAAGACTGCTTGTGTCCGTTGCGCTCC
>JANOGZ010000844.1:0-9849 GCA_031406255.1 Pyrinomonadaceae bacterium
AGCAGATGAAGGCGATTCAGAAAGAGCTTGGTGATGACGAGGGGGGCGAGCGCGCCGAAGCCGAGTTGCTGCGTGAGAGGCTGCAGGAAGCAGACCTGCCTGACGAGGTGCGCAAGGAAGCCGAGCGCGAGCTCAAGCGGATGGAGCGATTGCCGTCAGCCGCGCCCGATTACCATGTGATTCGTTCGTATCTGGAATATGTGCTCGAGCTTCCGTGGAAAAAATCTTCCGAAGACAAGATCGACCTCGCCGAGGCGCGGCGCGTGCTCGATGAAGACCACTACGGTCTTGAGGATATCAAAGAACGGATCCTGGAATTCCTCGCCGTCATTAAACTGCGTCCCACATCGAAGAGTCCGATCCTGTGCTTCGTCGGGCCGCCGGGCGTCGGCAAAACGAGCCTCGGCCGTTCGATCGCGCGCTCGCTCGGTCGCGAGTTTGAGCGCCTTTCCCTGGGCGGCATGCGCGACGAAGCGGAGTTGCGCGGCCACCGCCGGACATATGTCGGAGCGATGCCCGGCCGCATCATCCAATCCCTGCGCCGCGCCGGTGTCAATAATCCCGTCATGATGCTCGATGAGATCGACAAGCTCGGCGCGGATTTTCGCGGCGATCCGGCCGCCGCGCTCCTGGAGATCCTCGACCCGCAGCAGAACTATACTTTCCGCGATCACTATATTGATCTGCCGTTTGATCTATCGAAAGTCTTCTTTATCGCCACGGCGAATCAACTGGCTCCGATCCCGCCCCCCCTGCGCGACCTCATGGAGATCATCGGGTTGGCGGGCTACAGCGATCAGGAGAAACTCCATATCGCGCGCCAGTATCTGGTGCCGCGACAGGTCAGCGAAAACGGGCTCGAAGCGGAGCAATTCGAGATTACGGATGAGGCTTTAATGCTGATCACCGCGCGCTATACGCGGGAGGCGGGCGTGCGGCAGTTTGAGCGCACGGTCGGCAGCATTACGCGCAAGGCGGCGCTCAAGATCGCCCAGGGAGAGGCGACGAAAGTGCGCGTCGAAGCGAGCGACATCAAAGAACTTCTCGGCGCGCCGCGCTTTTATCCGGAAGAAGCGCGCAAGGATCTGCCGGCCGGCGTGGCGACCGGGATGGCCTGGACGGAGATGGGCGGCCAGTTGCTCTTCATCGAAGCGTCGCTGCTGCCGGGCGGGTCCGGACTCACCCTGACCGGCCAGCTCGGTGAGGTGATGCAGGAATCGGCGCGCGCCGCGCGCTCTTATCTGTGGTCGCACGCGGCCGAGTTCGGCATTGACCCGGACATGTTCAAAGGCTACGGCGCGCACCTGCATGTGCCGGCCGGAGCGATTCCGAAAGATGGCCCGAGCGCCGGTGTGGCCATCACGTCAGCGCTCGCTTCGCTCCTGACCGGCCGTCGCGTGCGTTCGGACACATCGATGACCGGCGAGATTACGCTCTCAGGGCTGGTCTTTCCGGTGGGCGGTATCAAGGAGAAAGTTCTGTCGGCGCACCGCGCCGGTATTCGCCGCGTAATTTTGCCGGAGCGTAATGAGGCGGACCTGGAAGATATTCCGGAGGACGTGCGACGCGAACTGGAATTCGTGCTCGTCGGACGCATCGCCGAAGCGCTCGACGCGTCCCTCGAAAAGCTCGTCGCCAGTCCGCTGCCACCGCTGAAGGCCAACGAAGGCCCACGCCCCGGCAAAGCGCCCGCGCCGGATCAACCGGAACTCGAACCCGTGCGGGTCAAGGGCAAATGAACAACAGGCCCGTGTTCAACGAGAACGAATGATGGCAGCAGGAGCGCGCATAGAGTTATTACCTGAAAGAATGTAGCCATCTTATGGCGAACTCGACATCTCGGCAGCGTCGCCTTCCTTCCCTGACGCTGTGCCTGTTGGCGCTCGGCGGGGCAGCATCATGGAGTTGGGCAGCCCCCCGAAATGTTTCGGCAACCGCCGCCGGGGCAAGCGGCGACACCGCGGCATCGCACGGACTCGACCCCGTGGCGCTGATGTTTATCGCGGTGATGCTGCTCGTCGCCAAGCTCGGCGGCGAACTCTTCGTCAAATTCAGGCAGCCCGCGGTTCTGGGCGAACTCGTCGGTGGCATTCTGATCGGTAATCTCACGCTCTTCGGGTTGACGGCGGTCGAACCGCTGCGCACCAATGAGGTGATCGGCGCGCTCGCCGAGATCGGCGTCATCATTCTGCTATTTGAAGTCGGTCTGGAATCAAATCTGAGCGAGATGGTGGAGGTCGGCTGGTCATCGCTGATGGTCGCCGCCGCGGGCGTGATCGCGCCTTTCTTTCTGGGCTGGGGCGTGGCCGCTTACTTTCTTCCCGATGAAGCGCTCCTCGTGCATATCTTTATCGGCGCCACGCTGTGCGCGACGAGCGTCGGCATTACGGCGCGCGTCCTTAAGGATCTGGGCAGGCTTCAGACGCGCGAGGCGCGTGTGATCCTCGGCGCGGCGGTGATCGATGATGTGCTGGGGCTTTTGATTCTGGCCGTGGTGGCGGGCGCGATCCGGGCGGCGGCGGCCGGCGAAGCGCTGCTGGCAATTGATATCGTGATCATCGCCGGGAAATCTCTCGCCTTCTTCATCGGCGCGATCATCCTCGGCCACTTCGTCGTGCCGCATCTGTTTCGCGGCGCGGGCCGTCTCGAAAGCCGGGGCACGCTGGTGGCAATTGCTGTGGCTTTCTGTTTTTTGATGGCATGGATAGCCGCCCTGACCGGACTCGCGCCGATCGTCGGCGCATTCGCCGCCGGTCTCGTGCTTGATGAAGTGCATTTCGCATCATTCGCCGAGCGCGGTGAAGAGACGCTCGAGAAGCTGCTCGCGCCGGTGAGCGCGCTGCTCGTCCCCATCTTCTTCGTACTGATGGGCCTTAAAGTTGATCTGCGCGTATTTATGCGCCCGGAGCTGCTCGGCTTCGCGGCGGCGCTCACGCTCGCGGCGATTATCGGCAAGCAGGTCTGCTCGCTGGCGGTCGTCGAGAAGGGGATCAATCGCCTGGCGATCGGTTTCGGCATGATTCCGCGCGGCGAGGTCGGGCTGATCTTCGCCGGGATCGGCGCGACGCTCGTGTTGCCGAACGCGCAGGGCGTAAACGAGCCGGTGATCGGGACGGATACCTTCGGCGCGGTGGTGATCATGGTCCTGGTGACGACGCTGGTCACGCCGCCGCTGCTGAAGTGGTCTCTTTCGCGCCGGATCGAACCCTCGACGCGGGTCGCGACAAAGAGCGCCCCGCCGCGCACAGAGGCTGTCGAGAAAACCGCCGAATAACCGTGGCAAAATTGTCGGTTAAAGTACGGCCTCGATTCGCATAGAACAGGAGAGCCAAAGTGATGAGCGACAAAAAAGCAGGGCGCAAGCCCGGCGTGCCGGAAAAGCGGCGCGGTCAGCAGATGGGCGATGAGCGAAGCCCCCTGTCAAAAATGAGCGAGGCTAAGAAGAGCACGCCGGCGCTGCGCGGCCGTCGCAAGAAAGCAAACAAGATGTTCGCCGACGAGTCATCGCAGCACATCGGCGCCGATGCGGCGACACCCACTTCGAACTCGCCTTCAGTTCCGGCGTTTCACTCGACCGACGAGCCCCTCGGTCAATCGGGGGGCGAGAAAGTTTTCAAACAGCGGCAGGCGGCGCGCCGCTCGACGAAGCGTTGAATGTTCCAACAGGGCTCGGTGTGTGATAGCGAGTTAGACCTGAGACGCGGCGCGGCGTCTCAGGTCTAACTGTTTTGCGAACCGGGATCATCTTTGAGTGAGCGCGCGGTCGTCCTGCCTGAAGCGGTGCACCGTCGTCTTCCACGATCAGCACGGTCCTGATAAGGACTCGGCTTCCCTACCAGTTTTCCTGTGCGATGTATTTCAGCACATGTTTGATCGAGAGAACGGTGTAGGTACTATCTTTTTTGATGACGGGCACGTGCCGGTAGCGACCGATGGACATCTTGTTCAGCGCGGCGGCCACCGAATCCGTCTCGCGGAGGGCCTCCGGATTCCGAGTCATCAACTCGCTGATGGCGACGCCTGGATCGCTCGCCTGCGCGCCGGTCAGCTTGCACAGCGCGTCGTGTTCGGTGAAGATGCCGGCGAGTTTATCGCCATCCACGATGAGCGCGCAGCCAGTATGTTCTTCCTTAATGCGCCGCACGACACTGATCGCCGACTCGCCGGGATGCACAATTATCGCCTCCTCCTGTATCAGTTTACCGATCTCATCCTCCATCACCGAACGCGGGAGTCCGGCAGTCGCCTCGGCGCGCGGCACGTCCAGATCGCGCAGCGGCTCCATGCAGTTTTCGCACTGATCCATGCCTTCGATATTATCGTACCCGCAGGAAGGACAGAGTATCTTCACTTCGCTCCTTTAAGCTATCAGCTTCAATCAATTGCTGGAGGCTGATGGCTGATGGCTAATCCACCACCCACGTCTCATCACCGGCGAGCAATTTTTCGAGGCTGCCCGGCCCTTGCTTGGCGATCGCCGCTTCGATCTGTGCGGCCAGCATATCCTCATAGGTATCGCGCTCGACGGCGCGGAAGATGCCGACGGGCTGGGGAAAGTCCGGCTGCTCCATGCGCGCCAGCATGAAGGCGACCGAAGGGTCTTTCAGATGAATGTCGTGAACCAGTAAATCGTCGGCGGTGATGCCATTTTCGCCGATCGTCACCACCTCCGGGTGCGCGCCGTTCATGCGGATGCCTTTGTTTCGGTCCTTACCGAAGATCATCGGCTTACCATGCTCAAGGTAAATCATGTTGTCGGAGCGCACGCTGCGTTCCGCGAAATAATCGAAGGCGCCGTCATTGAAGATGTTGCAATTCTGGTAGACTTCGATGAACGAGACGCCTTTATGGCGTGCCGCCGCCTGGACGGTCGCGCCTAAATGTTTGACATCAATATCGAGCGAACGCGCGACGAAGGTCGCCTCGCTGGCGATGGCCACCGACAGTGGATTGAGCGGATAATCGATCACGCCCATCGGCGTCGACTTCGTTTTCTTGCCGAGTTCCGAGGTGGGGCTATACTGCCCTTTGGTCAGACCGTAGATGCGGTTATTAAAGAGTATATAGTTGAGGTCGAGGTTACGGCGGATGGCGTGCATGAAGTGGTTGCCGCCGATCGAGAGCGCATCACCATCGCCCATGATCACCCACACGCTCAGATCCGGGTTGGCCGTTTTGATGCCGGTCGCGACCGCCGGGGCGCGCCCGTGGATCGAGTGAAAGCCGTAGGTATTCATGTAGTAAGGAAAGCGCGAGGAGCAGCCGATCCCCGAGACGAACACGATCTTCTCGCGCGGGATGCCGAGCTCGGGCATCACCTTCTGGATGTTGTTCAGGATCGAGTAATCGCCGCACCCGGGGCACCAGCGCACTTCCTGCCCCGAGATGAAATCCTGGCGCGTCAATTTCACCGGTGGCGGCGCGACTTCACCGGCCGCCATCGAACCGGCGTAGGCTTCGGGAGAAGCCGCCGCCTCCGCGTTGTCTTTAAATTTATCCCCGTTTGTTCCGTTAGCGTTTGCGCTCATTTTGACTCCTTGAACTTTACCTCTGATACCTCAGGACGCTTGCTGCGATGTATCGTCTGCGGCGTTACTGCTGACAAAAATTCCCGGCGCCGAGACCGCTGCGCCTGTCAGACCATCACCGTCGTCTTCTTCCCGCGGTTGCGACCATCCGCCGCTGATATAAGCTTCATGGTTCGCGCTCTCTTTCATAAACTCATCGTAGCGTTTGACCGCTTTTTTGCCCCGGTAATAAAGCCGGAGGACCGGCCGGCCGGCGGTCGTACGTAGCTCCAGGCAGGGTTCCGCCCCGTAGCCCGGATCGAGATGAATGAAAGCAAACTCGGCGATCTCCTCCGGTTTGAAATGGACGTGGCAGGCCGGGCATTTCTTCTTTTGCAGAACCCTCTGCTCGCCGTCGTAGCCGAGCTGAATTCTCCCGACGATGTTGGCCGAGGCGGCGCTGTTCGGCACCGCCACCACAAACTTGCCCATCTCACAGGCGCGCCCCAGCAACTCCCAGAAAACCGTCTCATCCATACCAAAATTTCTCCCTACTTGATGCGCAGCGCGTTACCTTTGCGCGTGCTCGGCATACGCTTCGGCGGATACTCTCGCTCACAAATATTCTTCGACCTTGTGGATGATCTCGCGGATCTGGAATGGCCGCCCTTTAACTTTCGAGAAGGCCACCGCATCGACAAGGAATTTCGCGCGGATCATCGTCGCGAGTTGTCCCAGATTCATCTCGGGCACGATCACCTTCTCGAAACCCGCCAGCACCTCGCCCAGGTTCTTCGGAAATGGATTGAGGTAGTGGAGATGCGCGCTCGAAACAGGATGTCCCTCGCGCTGCAATTTCTCGACGGCCGAAGTGATCGAACCGTAGGTCGAGCCCCAGCCGAGGACAAGCACCCGGCCGGTCTTCTCGCCGAATATTTCGATCAAAGGGATATCATCCGCGACGCGATCGATCTTTTCCTGCCGCAGCTTGACCATGAAATGGTGGTTCTCGGGATCGTAATTGACGTTACCCGTCAGGTGCTGCTTTTCGATGCCGCCGATGCGGTGCTCGAATCCGGGCATGCCCGGAAGCGCAAAGGGCCGGGCGAGCGTCCGCTCATCACGCGCGTAGGGAAGAAAGTTTTCCGGGTCGCTGGCGAATTTGACTTCGATCTTCGGCAGCTTCGAGATGTCCGGAATCGCCCACGGCTCCGCGCCGTTGGCGAGATAACCATCCGAGAGGTAAAACACCGGCGTCATGTATTTAAAGGCCAGGCGCACGGCTTCGACCGCCATGTGGAAGCAATCGGCCGGCGTCGCCGGCGCCACGACGATCGCCGGGCACTCGCCGTTGCGCCCCCAGACGGCCTGAAACAGATCGGCCTGCTCGGTTTTGGTCGGCAGGCCCGTCGAGGGACCGCCGCGCTGCACGTTGATGATGACGAGCGGAAGCTCCGTCATGACGGCGAGACCGATGGCCTCCTGCTTGAGCGCGACGCCCGGCCCCGATGTGCCCGTCAGCCCGATGTGTCCGGTGAATGACGCGCCGATCGCGGCGCACACGGCGGCGATCTCGTCTTCGGCCTGAAAAGTTTTGACGCCGAAATTTTTATGGCGCGCCAGCTCATGGAGGATGTCGGAGGCGGGCGTGATCGGGTAAGAGCCGTAGAAGAGCGGCCGTCCCGAGAGTTGCGAAGCGGCGACAAAGCCGATGGCCGTCGCTTCGTTGCCGGTGATCTTGCGATACCGGCCGGGCGCGATCACGGCTTTTCGCACCTGATAGTGGGTGGTGAAAACCTCCGTCGTGTCGGCGAAATTGTAGCCCGTGCGAAGCGCGATCTCATTGGCCTTCGCCACCTCGGGAAGCTTGGTAAACTTGGCTTTGATCCAGCTCAGCGTCGACTCCATCGGCCGGTCATAGAGCCAGTAGAGGACGCCGAGCGCGAAGAAGTTTTTGCAGCGATCCATCTCCTTGCGCGTGAGCTTGACCTGATCCTTCAGCGCATTGAGATTAAGCGTGGTGATCGGCAGCCTGTGGACGCGGTAGCCCTTGAGCGTGCTGTCTTCGAGCGGGTTCGCCTCATAGGCTGCTTTTTGCAGATTCTCCTTATTGAACTCGTCGGTGTTGATGATGACCGTGCCACCCTCTTCGAGGTCGCTGAGATTGACTTTGAGCGCGGCCGGATTCATCGCGACGAGCACGCTCGGCTGGTCGCCGGGCGTGCGTATGTCCTGGCTCGAAAAGTTCAATTGAAAGCCGGAGACGCCGGGCAGACTGCCGGCGGGCGCGCGAATCTCGGCCGGGAAATCGGGAAGCGTCGAGATGTCGTTGCCGAGCACGGCCGAAGTATTGGTAAACTGCGTGCCGGTCAACTGCATGCCGTCGCCGGAGTCTCCGGCGAAGCGTATCGTAACGGTCTCGACTTCCTCCAGGTGCTTCTCCACTTGTTCGATTGGCGGTGTATCAATAACGGTACTCATGATCTCCTGTTCTTCAAACTCAATTTGGTGGAAAGATTAGGGGGAGAAAATCAACAGCCTCGCGCCGCGCGCGATTTCTTGCGCCGGCGGCGCTCACCCGCCCTCGGGTGTATCCATCACCTGTGCCGGGACGGGCGGCAGATTCATCGTCTCCTTCGGATAACTCTCGGCCAGGTAAGTAATCACATCGAAGATCGAGACGGAGCCGATGAGACGCCCCGCGTCAACCACAGGGATATTGCGATAGCCGTGATCATTCATCACCCGCACGGCGTCGCCGAGCGTCGCCTCCGGTCCAAGCGTCTCGACGCGGGTTGTCATCCACTCGCGCACCGGCGCGTTCATATCAACCTGCTCACCGATAATTTTGCTCACCAGGTCGCGCTCGGTGAAGATGCCGACGACGCGTTCGCCTTCGCAGATGATGGCGCAGCCGCCTTCGTCGCGCTTCATCTGCGTGATCGCGTCGGCGAGCGAAGTGGAAGCTTCCAGGCGAACCAGATCATCGATCTGCAGGTTTTTGACGCTCTCATCACGTGCCCGGCGCATGGCGTCCGTTTTGTCGGCAGGCGTCCGCGCGTCTCGCTTCTGCCCTGCGGCATGCTGTTCGGCTGACATGGTTGAAGCTCCATTACCTTCGGGTGAGATCATCTGGTCGTGTGACTCGCGGGCATTGTAACACAGGCACACACGCGCCACTCAAGCGACCAGGTCGCGTGTGGCGACGCCCATTTCCTGATAACGAAGAAAGCCTCTCGCATGATTCGCCGGGGAGCGCATGCAAGAGGCTTTGCGGTACTTACTACTCTCTCCGCGAGAGCCGCGCCGGTCGCACAGAGAGAGCGTTGCTTTAATGCGACGCGCGTAAAAATCGCCATCGCAGACTCCGTCCAACGCGGTTCGACGTCTGCGGCGCGTGCTTCAACTCGCGATGTCGGAGGCGTCTGACACTTCGGTCGTGGTGGTGCTTTCTCCGAAGGCGGTCGCGCCGGTCAGAGAGCGATTGTCGGTCTGATTTTGCTTATCCTGCGCATCCTTGAGCTGCACCATGCGGCAACTGCCTTCAAAGACCGCGCCATTCTCGATCACCAGCGCCGGCGTCTGGATATTGCCATTGACTTTGGCGACGCGCCCCATCTCGATGCGTTTCGAGGCGATGACGTCGCCGTTGACGGTACCCAGGATCTGCGCCACGGCGACCTCGATGTTGGCATCAACCTGCCCGTTGGTGCTGACGATCAGTGTGCCGTCCGAGGAACTGACGCGCCCCGATAGATGGCCGTCAACGCGGAGCATGCCTTTAAAGGTCGCTTCGCCGGTCAGGACCGTCCCGTTGCCGACGAAACCGCTCAGCGTTCCCTCTTTGATGTCGCGCGCCAGCGATTCGCTCTCGGTGACCGCGCGCGTCGTCGTCGGCGACTGCACGGGCGACTGGTAATACGGGTCGGCAGGGGTGCTGCCGCTGCCACCCTCACTGCCGCTGCCGCCGCTCGATCCCGTAGCACTATTGTAATAAGGTATAGCTGCCTGTGATTTCTGATCGGTCGCGCTGGTATCGCTCGTGGATTGATCGCCTTTTTGATTTTTCCCCATTCTAAGCATCTTTTATGATCCTCCCCTGCGATTAGTTTGTGCGCTCTGCGGATCGAGCGGAGCAAACGAATCTATGCCATGAGATAGAGCAAAAACGCGCGGCGCGCGTTAAAAGTCCGTGATCCTGAATGAAAGTCGATATAGAGAGGTTAGACTGAAACACCGCTGTCCAGCCGAGCAAACTCACCTACATGAGTTTCTGCTGCCGATGATATGCCAAGCCCGTGAAGGTGTCCAGCTATTTCGCGGGGCGAGATGACAGGGATGT
>JANOGZ010000849.1:0-6483 GCA_031406255.1 Pyrinomonadaceae bacterium
CAAGTCTCAGTAGATTGAAATTTAAGCATAAACCTTGACCTGCGACAGCGATTCGATATGACCAACGCTGCCATACAGAGTCCCCAGGGCAGATACGATGAACTGAGCGAAGCGGCGCAGGCGAAAGTGCGCTTCCGCCAAATATCTTCGCCCGCGGCGCGGTCTCCTCGCCCACAGCCAGCGCAACTCGATCCAGACATTCAGCAAAAAGAAGCTCAAAGCGATCAGCAAGAATCTGTACGCGGCGTTGTTGGCCGTCGTCCAGCCGCGCACGCGGCGCGCACAGCGGTAGCTCGTTTCGATCCCGAAACGGAGGCGATATTTCTTCCTGACTTGGCCTGGCCTCATCTGACAAGCGATCAGAATGTAGACCAACCACTGGGCTTCTTTCTTCCTCCGCCCGGTCCTGGTGGCGGTGGTGAAGGCGCGACAAACAGCCACAGTCGTCTTCGCCCTGCCGTGGGTGGGGCTCGAGAAAGTGTGTTCGGTCACGTAACTTCGCCGCCCCACACACAGGGCGCGGACCCCGCCCGTCTTGCCTCTGACGGGACAGGCGATAATGGCTCTTTGCTTGACCCTGTGCAAAAACTTGATGACTCGCACGCTGGCAAAGCCTTTGTCCAGGTAGAGCGTGTGTGCCTTTATTTTCAAAGCTTTCAAGCGTCTCAAGAGAAACTTCAAGACGCTCCCGTGATCGTCTTCAGCCGTCACAAACTTGAGCGCCAGCGTAAAGCGCAAGCCTTTCAAGATCAGATAAGCTGTCGCCACGCGATAAACACGAGTGGTGCCATGCTTGGCCTCGGCGCGGACCCAGCAGCCCGTCTCTTGTGTCGTCTTCCCGTAATAAGCTTGATCGTGATAATCAACCGCCACCTCGTGCGCGCGCAAACACAGGTGCGGCGGCAGGGCTTGCGCCAACGCCTCATTGACAGCCCTTTCCAGCTTTGGCAACTCTTCCCCTTTAAGCTGCTCGTTCAAATAGCTCCTGGCGGTCGCCGCACACGGACTGGTTTCCAGTTCAGCACAGACCGCCTCCAATGTGTTCTTGGTGGCGGCGACGCCCAGCAGCAGGTGGATGAGTTGCTCGCGGTTGCACGCATAACCATCGGCTTCGAAGCGCAAGTGCGGCTGCAATCTCTCTCGGGCTTGCTCCAACACATCGCGTTCTGTCAGTTTTGGGGTATGATCTGCCACGGGCTTGCTTCTCCTCTGCTTGATTTGTTTCGGCAAAATCAATCATTTAGAGGGTTGCAGGCCCTTTTCGTCAAATTTTCAATCTACTGAGACTATAACGTGAGCGTTCAGCCATCAGCGGTCAGCGGTCAGCCGGTCATGCGTGGTGTCGATCTTTGATGGCGCGCTTCTTTATTTTAGCTGAAAGCTGACGGCTGAACGCTGCGGCATCTCGCATCGCTGAGACCCGATCAGATACTCAGGCCGGCTCCTCCCGATTCGCTCACCTGTCCGACGTTCCTTGCAGCCACTCGTCGCCAGGATATTGCGCCATTACCACCTGTCTTTTAGTTTCCCGCCAAATTCTCGGCGCTTCGATCCGGCACAATGATTGCCCTGCTTTCGACGCGGGGTCATGTAGCCGGTTGCTGAAAAAGAGACACCGGCGCGCAGTGACCGGAGAAGCGGTTTTATCAAAGAGCGCCCATCAATTGGAAATGTTCTCGCCCACGGCGACTGTGGAGCGAGATGATCTCTTTGGCGACTCTTTAGCGGCTGGTTGTTTACGCAATGACAAATCTGCTCCAGAGCGTACGACGCCGCCGCCGCCGGCAAAGTCGGCGGCGGCACGTCGGCCGGGCTTACGACATGGCGCTTGAGGTGGCACGCGTGGTGCCACGCCGGGCGCGCGTGCTCGACGTCGGCTGCGGCAATGGCTTCATCGCGCACCATCTGACGGCTATGCTGGGGGCGCGCGTCGTCGGCCTTGATGTGGCCGCGGGCGCCGTCGCTCCAATTGAATATCTGCGCTATGACGGCACGCGGTTTCCGGTGCTGGACCGCTCTTTCGACGCGGTGCTGCTCTGCTACGTCCTGCATCATGCACAGGACTTTCGTGTGGTGATGGGCGAGGTGCGAAGGGTCCTGCGCGACGGTGGACTGGTCGTCGTGTACGAAGATATTCCCCTCCGCCTGTGGGATCGTTTCATATGCTGGACTCACGATCTCCGGTGGCGAGGCCGCACCGGACATTGCGTCTTTCGACGCGAGCCCGAGTGGCGAGCAATGTTCGGTTCTTTCGGCTTTGAGATCGTCGCCGAGCGACGCCTCTCACGCTGGCGAAACCTGGCCCATCCCGTTTGCCGAAGATTCTATGTGCTGAAGTCGAACGGCGCGGAGAAGTTTCAAACTGATGTTATCGACCCTCTGACACAGATATGACGCGATAGAACACAAGCACTCCCAAAGGAGTCGAACAACTGAAAGACTTCGTCCCGCCTATACTCCTTTGAAGCAACCTCGACAGCAATGGCTGAAAGCTGTTTATGCGCCGCAGGGCGACGCGCGCGCTTCTTCAAAGCGACCTTCCAGGTTTGTTTCCATAACCATTCAACAGAAATCCAACGCCCGACATCAGCCGCGGTTGCCCTGTTCGCGGCATGAGCATGTCTTGACAGGCAATCGGCACCGTACTTATATTGCGCCGGCTGACCGCGACTGGCGCGGTTTCATCCGCGCGGCTTGGATGCGTGTGTTGGTGTTGACCGGCGGCTCCATTTCGGCGTTAGATGCCCTATGGCGTTTCTCATATCTGTACATCGAAAATCTGACGGGGAGCTGTTCGTGAATCCTCCTGAGGACGTAAACTCCTCAGAGTTCGAGCAGTGGGAATTACGTTGCCTTGCGCGTACTCTTTACGATAATCCTCTCGGTTCCGACCACACGATTCGCCGCTACTGGTCGTCTCCGGCAGAGCAGCTCGGGTTGCCTCTGATAGCGGCCATCTACAACGCTGGTCTTCGTGTGGGTGGGGCGGATTTATTACGTTTGGAAGAGGAGTTGAATCGGCTTGAGCGTCAGTGGGCTACGATGGACTTCAGTGGAGAGCAAAAGGACAGAGGAAGCGCGCCTTATGAAGACGGCTCGATCGAGGCGAAAGAGATTACGGACCTCGATCATTTGCGGGAGCGAAGCGGGTATCTTCGTGAGGCGATCCGGATTGCCAGAGCCAGTGATGGGATCGTTGGCATCAGTTAAATCGTGTGGTCGGGGGCGTCTCACAACCGATTGCGGCGGCCCACTTCCAGCGTCAGGCGCGATCATTTGAAACAGAGTTATTTATCAGGAGGCTTCGGGTTACCGTCACAATGAGCAGTAGCATGATGAAAACCGGCGGCGTTTTAGTACTCGCCTTCGACATCCTCTTTATGGCCGCCAGTGTTTATCTGATTACCACCTTCTGGAGCTTTAGCAGCAATTCCGTACAAGTCAGCGGAACGATTTCTTCTATCAACGTCTTAGGGCAGTATAAGCCCCGTTACAATCCGACAGTCAGGTTCGAAACACTAACTGGCGCCACGATCGAATTCGAAGATAGCACTTACACCAGGTATCCTGACTACAAGGTCGGAGATAAGGTGGAAGTCCTATACGACGCAAGAGACCCTTCTAATGCTAAGCTCACATCCACCTTCTCCTCCCTATTGATTTTGCCGGTTGTATTTACGAGCGTGAGTGTGGTCTTGGCGAGCGTCGGCGTTCTCCTCCTCGTCCTGGACAGGCGAGCGAGAAGAGGGTTGCTGGTCCACAGCCACCTCGCCATGCTCGAGCCGGCCGTTCAGGCCGAAATGCAAAGACTGATAAAACAGGGGCGCATGATCGATGCGATAAAGCGTTATCGTGAAGCTACGGGGAAGGGTTTGCTTGAAGCCAAGGATGCGATTGAAGGGCTGCGAAGAAGGCAACAATAGACCGGCAACGCGCCCGACAAATCACGCGAGCCGACCCCGCGATAGCAGTATTTCACTTTCATCATTAAGAGTAAGGATGGTGACTTCCATCTGACGGCTGTTTTTGCTGAAAAGTTCCATCTCTCCTGTATTTCATGGCGAAAAGCGTCATCTCGCTCCCGGCCAATAAATGTCGGTTTTAGCCAATAAATATTCGTTGCTTTAAAAATTAACAAGCGATAGCCTGCACGGGCATTGGAAGAAGTAAAGAAGATTGGCTTAATTGGCCGACGCCGCGGGTGTCTACAGCGGCCACTTGATAACCTCACTCTGAGAGATCACCTGACCCTGTAACTTCGAGCGACGGCTGCGAAGGAACAATGTGACGCAGTTTGACCTCGCCCGTATACCGCTTTCGTCGTGAGGCCACATGATGGCTTATGGAGCGATTACGCCAACCGCTTAAAAATTTAAGCCCCATCATCACCGGCAAGTGATAACGGGGCTCTTCTGAAACGACCATCTGCTGCATCAGTGCAGAAGACGCATCGCCTAGTCAGCACGCATCTTAGCGCAAAGTGTGGCAGTGGCTCAACCTAAAAAATTAAAGGAGCCTGCGCGCCATGCTGCGTACTTCTTGCATCCCCTCAATTTTGCGGCATGCTTGTTTCTCCAGTGCTCTGTTGCACACGCTGCTCATCCCACTCTGCGTGTCCTTCATGCCGGGCAGAAGAGCGCAAGCCGCGCCACATCCTGCGAAGCCCGCTTCGTCACACGCGGCCAAACCACTACGGATTAAAGGTAGAACTGCGCCGCAGCTGACGGCGCCAGAGAGAAAAGGCTCATCCGGCAAGGTGGCAAGTACGCCTCATGCGCCCGAAGCCTTACGTGGTTCAGATGTGCGGATGGGTGGATGGTCGCGCGCCGATGATGGCACGGCGACGGATGTCTCTGATCGCGACGACTTGCTGACCAAAATCGCCAACCAATATCGCTCCCTTCTCATTGCCGCAGCTATCGGTGATGGACCTGACGGGTCCGGCATCGCGATCGGCGGGACTGTAGATGAAGCTTCTCGGGCCATCTCCGGTGCGCCCCTTTCGCTCGCTCTGTTCCCTCGCTCGATGATTTTGTCCCCGCTCATAAATAGTTCAACGAGCGTTGTTGATGGGCTGCCGAGTCCGTGGGCGAATCAAGACGTCGGCGGCGTCGGGTTGCCCGGTAGCGCGAGCTACACGTCCGGAACCTTTACGTTAAATGGAGCGGGCGCTATCGATGGCAGTGATTACGGGTTTCATTACGTATATCGGCCACTAGACGGTGATGGGGAAATCGTGGCACGCGTAGCCAGCGTGCAAAACACTCATCAAAGCGCGAAGGCCGGAATAATGATACGGGAAACTCTCACAGCAGGCTCACGACATGCCGTGCAGACCATATCGACGTATGGCTCAATAATGTTGATGAGCCGATCCAGCGCCGGAGGACCCATATCACATCTTGGTTATGCTTATGGATCGTTGCCACACTGGTTGAAGCTGGTGCGAAGTGGAAGCATCATCACTGGTTATTATTCTGGTGACGGGTCTAACTGGGTGGATACCGGAAGTGCTGTTATCGCCATGTCAAGTAATGTGTATATCGGAATGGTGGTGGCAAGCAATAACAACTCATTGTTATGCACCGCAACACTGGATAATGTGCTGGTGAGCACGGCAAACAATGCCCCTCCGAGCGTGAGCCTCACAAGTCCCACTTATGGAACACAGTTTACGCCACCGGCGAGCATTCCGATTACTGCGTCTGCTTCTGACAGTGATGGTGCGATCAGCAAAGTAGATTTCTACCAAGGCAGCACATTGCTCGGAACCGATACTACCAGCCCATACAGCTTCACGTGGAATAATGTGCCGATCGGAACTTATACCCTGAGCGCACAAGCGACTGATGACCAGGGTGCTGCCGTAACATCACAGTCAATCTCCGTCACAGTTAACACGCCTCCAACGACCAGCATCACCAGTCCGAGCGGTGGGGCAGTCTATACTTCACCTGCCAGTATTACGATCAATGCTATCGCATCTGATAGTGATGGCTACGTGAGCGTGGTGAAATTTTATCAAGGCTCAACTTGGCTCTTTGATGATATCAGTAGCCCGTATAGCTACACGTGGTATCCCGTGGCAGCAGGAAATTACACGTTGAAGGTAGTAGCCTACGATAACAAACATGTTACTACAACATCAAATCCGGTTAGCATTTCAGTCAATTCGCCTCCAACAGTCAGCATCAGCTATCCGGCTAATGGAGCGATCTTCACTGCGCCAGCCAATATCACGATCAACGCCACGGCCTCTGATAGCGATGGCGCCATCAGCAAAGTAGAGTTCTTCCAGGGAAGTACCAAGCTAGGCGAAGACACGACTGCGCCATATAGCTTCACCTGGAATAGTGTCGCCGCCGGCGCCTATAGTCTCACGGCCAGAGCGACCGATAATAGAGCTACGACAAGGACTTCGAGTGCAGTCAGCATTACAGTTAATGCCCCGCCGTCCGTCAGCATCACGAGCCCTCCTCATGG
>JANOGZ010000865.1:0-1478 GCA_031406255.1 Pyrinomonadaceae bacterium
ATCAACCGCCGCCCAAAGATATAAACCGGAGCTGACCCGGCCGGGTCCGGTTTACCGGCGACGCGCATCCGTTTAACGGCGGAACATACTCCTCGGAAAGATGGTGCATAAAAGATGAGAGCCTTGATCCGGCAACCACACGCGCGCCTGCTGCTGGCGATGCTTGCCGTCACGGTGCTGGCGACGATGAGCACGGGCGTGCTCAGTTGTTCGCAGCCCGGCGCGATGCAGAAAGAAAGAGAGTTCATCAACGAGCCCGGACTGATCGACGCGCACGCGCACATCGGTCAGTTCAAAGGTTATGATCTGAGTCTTGATAATCTGCTCGTCAACCTCGCCGAGAACCACGTTCAATACGCCCTTGTTTCGAATATTGATGGCGCGGCGATTCCCGGCGTCACGGCCGATGGCGAAGAGGTCGCGATCAATGAGGAAACGGCGCGCGTCACAGCGGCGCATCCACAGCTCAAGCCGCTCGCCTGGGCAAAACCGGGCGCGACGGGGGCGAGCGCCGCCAACATCGAGCCCTTCCTGCGCGATAAGGGGTTCCTCGGAATCAAGTTTCACCCTGATTTCAACAACTTTCCGGCAAACTCCCCGGCGGTCGTGCCGTACCTGCGCCTCTGTGAGAAATACGGGGTGCCCGCCGCGTTTCATGCGGGGCGCTCCACCCGCTCAAATGCCAGAATGATCTACGAGGTGGCGCGACAGTTTCCGAAAGTGCCATTCATCCTCTATCACATGGGCTTCGGCACCGGGCATGATGAAACGATTGCAGTGGCGCTCGACGCCAGGAAGAGAGGCGACGCGCTGATCTATCTGGAAGTAGCGCAGGCCGACGAAGCGGCGGTGCTCAGGGCGATCAACAAGGTCGGCGCCGATCGTGTTCTGTTCGGCACCGACGCGACGTATTACGGACGCTACCATTACGAGTTTTACGGGCCCGTGCTGCGCGCCGTCAAGAAGGCCATCCCGGCCGCTGATTTCGCACGTTTCATCCGCGGCAATGCGGCCGAGTTGTTTCGCCTCGAAGGAAAGGAAAAGCAACCCTGATGCGAAAGGAAGATCAGCAGCGCTTTCCGAGACTTTAACATGTCACATAATAAATTACTCGTTGCTGAGACAAGGAAGTATTTGGTAACCACAGTGGCGCAGGCTAAAGAAATAGCCTCAGCCTGGCTTACTGAAATAGAACTTTTTAATGTCATTAATTTTGGTTTGCCTGAGATAGATGATCGTTATCATATCTGGCGCGTGCCATTAATAGCCGAAAGCAGTGGCGCAAAAATCGGTGAGGTGGTAATAGATGCTTATACAACTGAGATATCGATTGAAAAGACTACAAAGCCGGAGATGCTGGAAGCACGGCTTCTTAAAAAGGATGGAGCAAGCATAGCTAAAAAACGCCGGGCAGTTACATATCCTGTTTCGACACTACGAAGCACTATTGGTTTAGGTGATTCTGTCGAACTGATTGA
>JANOGZ010000891.1:0-1402 GCA_031406255.1 Pyrinomonadaceae bacterium
GCATACGGTCGATCCTCGTAATAAACGATTGGCACCCTTGTCCGAAGGAGCGACACGGCGTCAAAGGTGATTCGATGGTCGATATGGGTTCCAATTCCGAGCGGACAGTAAACCTTAACAGGACGAAGTTGGTTGCAGAGATTATCAAGGACTTTGGCGATCTCTTCGGCGTAACCGGTATCTTCAGGAGCAGACTCAAAGATGATTCGTCGAAAAGAATTGTAAAAAGGCTGACGAAAAGGAGCGTCCGGAAAGCCCAGCCAACATTCTCTCGCACCCAGGCTGCGAACGGCTTTTTTATCTTCACTGCGACGCCGCGCGTAGAGGGCTCTGCTTTGCCGATTGCTGCCACAACGGCTGAAGATCGTAGCAACGATAACACGAGCGCCCGTTTGAACTTCATCGAGGATTTTCGCCGGACATGAAAAAACGGCATCGTCGAGATGAGGAGAGAGAAAGATAATCGCACTCATGCTCGGCCCCGGATCAATGCGGCTCCAACTCCGAAACCAAGAGTCAGGACCAACGTGCGCTTCTCCAGTGATATACGCGGGTCACTCAGCGCGCTGAGTGCCGCCAGTTCAGCGTCATTCACCAGCAAAACGGGTACGGCAGATAATCGCATCATCGATAAAACATCAGTGACCAGTCGATCATCACCTTCCATACCAGCATACGAACTCCCTTCCGGAACACCATTATTGTCGAGTCGCGATGGGAGTGCGAAGACGAAAGCTTGAGGGCGTATTGCAGTCGCGTTGACGCAGAGTTGGATCGTTTCAGCCAAAAAATGCCGCAAATGTTGACGCTGAGCCGGATAATCGCTCGTGCCGACGTCATCGCGGATAGGCATCAAGTGAAAGTTGCGTGGAAAAGTCCAACGCTTGCCGGCACCGGAAATCTTCAATTGGCTTTGGCCGAGGTCAATAACGTAACCGAAACATCCCATCGCTCGAAGCAAATCAAGTCCTCCACGCTCGCCGGAAAATGAGCCTTCGTCAGAAAAGAACACAGGAAATGGCACTTGGGTTAGTTCGGCGCGCAATATATCGGATTGAGCCCCGCCGCCGCTAATAAACGCAGCATCGAAGCTTCGAATGGTTTGAGGAACACGTCCTTCCGAGCGGGTGTTCCCTTCCCCAAAACGCAAGCGGAGCAAGACATCTCTGAGAATTTGCGGGAAACGAGCGTCTCCCATTACTTCCCAGAGAATTTTGTCGCCGACATAGAGATCCCACAGTTCCAGCGGCATCACCCGGGAATCACCATATCGCTTGATATTCGAGTTTTGGTTTCGCTGCCTCTTCACCGGAGGCGTCAACACGCCCCACGTCGGCAGCGCCCTGCAATTCCTCCGCGGCAAACGCAACGAACTGCCCGGCCATATCATCCTGCCCGAACC
>JANOGZ010000937.1:0-1160 GCA_031406255.1 Pyrinomonadaceae bacterium
CCCCGCCGACGACATTGACGCTGATTTCGTTCTCTTGCGCGGCCGGGATACTTCCCGAGGCGTCTTGCTTAGACTCCGATCCGTCTGCTGCGGGCGAGCTTTGTCCTTCGATAGTAAGGGAGTTGATGCGGTTCCCGCCGCTGAGCGGCACGATGCGCGCCAACGCCACGGAGCGCACGCCCGGCAGCGCCTCGATGCGTTCGGCGACCTGACGGTAGAACTCGACACCCTGCGCTTTGGTGTAGCGCAGCAGGTTGATGTTGAGCGACGCGACGAGCACGTTCTCGGGATCGAAGCCGAGGTTAATGCTCTGCGCCTGTCGCAGACTCCTGACGAAGAGACCGGCGCTGATGAGCAGCACGAGCGAGAGCGCGACCTGCGCGATGACGAGCAACCCGCGCAAATTGAAACGTCGCTCGCCCGTCGCCGACGCGAGGCTGTCATCCTTCAGGGCGGAGACGAGGTTATGTTTCGCGGCCTGGAGTGCGGGCGCAACTCCGAAGACGAGTCCGGTCAGGAGCGACAACAACAGCGTGAAGCCGAGGACGGTCGTGTCGAGCTGGGCCTCGAGCCGCAGCGGCAGGACGCCCGACGGCAGCCCGTATTTCGTCAGCGCATCCATCGCCCACCATGCGAGCAGCAGACCACAGCCGCCGCCGATCATCGCGAGCAGCACGCTCTCGGTCAGCAACTGTCTGATGAGGCGTGCGCGACTTGCCCCGAGCGCCAGCCGGATGCTGATCTCCTTGCGTCTGGCTGCCGAGCGCGCCAACAGCAGATTGGCGACGTTGGCGCACGCGATCAGGAGCACGAGCGCGACCGTCCCGAGCAGCAGACCGGCCACCGACACGAGCGTCCCGCGCGTCTGCGGATCGCCTCCGCTGGCGGGTGTCGCGGTGAAGATGCGGTCGCGGTTTGTGTCCGGGTACGCTTCCGCGAGTCCCCGACCGAGGGTGCCGAGCGCCGCCTGCGCCTGCGCGACGCTGACGCCGGGCTTGCGGCGCCCGATCATATCCAGCCACCCCGCCCCGCGCTTCTTGAGCAGGTCCGGATCTTTCTCGCCCGAGTAGCCGCCGCGCGGGGGACGGACGAGCCCCTGCATCATCATCGGAACCCAGATTTCGTCTGTCACGCCGACCGTCGCGCCTTTGAAGTCTGCC
>JANOGZ010000956.1:0-4574 GCA_031406255.1 Pyrinomonadaceae bacterium
GCATCATTGACCGCATTGACCGTGATACCCACAGTGACCGTGTTGGAGCCGGAGCTGCCGTCGCTGGCCTTGTAAGTGAAGCTATCCACGCCGTTGAAATCGGCAGCGGGCGTGTAGCTAAACGAGCCATTCGCATTGAGAATCAGCGCACCATTTGATGGGCCGCTCACGAGGATCGCAGTGAGCGTATCGCCGTCCACATCGCTGTCGTTCGTGAGCACCCCTGTGGCAGCAACATTCAGCGTGTCGTCCTCGTCTACGCTGTAGTTGTCGTTGACCGCCAGCGGCGCATCATTGACCGGGTTGACCATAATGCTCACCGCGGCCACATTGCTGTCCGCGGTCCCGTCGTTGGCTTTAAATGTGAACGAGTCAGCGCCGTTGTAGTTAAGGTCAGGCGTGTAAGTGACGATGTTCCCGGCAGGGGCGCTCAGCGTCCCATGACTCGGGCCGGCCACAATAGCGAAGATGAGGCCGGGATTATCAACATCGGTCGCCGTCAGGGCGATATCAACAGCGGCGTCTTCATTGGTCGTCGCGCTGCCGTCGCTGGCCACCGGCGGGTCGTTCACGGGCGTGATGGTCATATTGACGGGGGCGGTCGCAGTTCCGCCGTTGCCATCACTGACACTGTAGGTAAAGCTGTCGCTGCCGTTGAAATTAAGGTTGGGCGTATAGGTTAGCGTGCCGTCGGCGTTGATCGCGACCGTGCCGTTCGTGCCCTGGGTGACGCTCGTTATCATGAGCGTGTCGCCATCTACGTCCACGTCGTTAGCCAGTACATTGATCGTCGCCGCCAGGTCTTCTGGTGTGGTCGCCGCATCGCCTGCCGGCTGCGGGGCATCATTCACTCGTGTGACGGTAATCGAGATGGTCGCCGGAGCCGAGTCGGAGACGCCGTCATTGGCGATGAAGGTGAAGCTGTCGGACCCGTCGTAGTTCGGGTTCGGAGCGTATGTGAGATTCGGCGCGATGCCCGAAAGCACACCGTTTGCCGGTTGCGAGATGAGCGTGTAGGTGAGCGCGTCACCATCCGGATCGCTTCCCGTGAGCGTGATCGGCAGCGCCGTATCCTCATCAGTCGTGACGCTCTGATCATCCGCCGTCGGCGTATCGTTAACGGCGGTGATTGTCAGACTCACGGTGGCGACGTTGCTGTCCGCCGTCCCGTCATTGACCTTGAAGGTGAAGCTGTCGGCGCCGTTGTAATTCGCCGCCGGGGTGTAGACGATGTCCGTAGAGTAAGCATCTCCCGTTCCGTGTGTCATCGTGCCTGAGAGGGAATCCAGCGATCCGTGGCCTGGGCCAGAGACAATAGTGTAAGTCAGCGTGTCGGGAGGTGTGTTGTTGCCGTCCGTATCATTCGCCATCAGCGTGATGGTCGTTGATGTGTCTTCAGCAAGGATGACGGACTGACCATTCGCCACAGGAGTCTGGTTGCACGCCAGGGGATGCGCGATCTTTGTTATGAAGGCGTCGTTAGAGGAACCAGCGAAGGTCGGTTGAAAGGCGCCTGCCGTGGTCGGAAAGTTTGATGAAACCGTGTTACCGGTCACGTAGACGTTGCCGGAAGAGTCCACAGCGATGCCTCTGCCGGAGTCAGCAAGCTTACCGCCGAGGTATGTGGAATAGACAAACGCGGTGCCTGCGGAATTCAAACGCGTCACGAAGGCGTCGGTTCCAGTGGTGGCTCCTCTCGGAAAGGCGCATACGGATTTAGGAAAGTCGGCTGAAGCTGTGGTGCCTGTCACGTATGCATCGCCGGATGAGTCCACAGCGATGTCGAAGCCTTGTTCAGTCGCACTGCCGCCGAGGTAAGTGGAGTAGATAAGCGACGCAGCCCCGATCTGAGTAGAGTCAATCTTCGTCACGAAGGTATCACTATTGCCGCGGCGGATTGTCTGGAACGCGCCGGCCGTCGTCGGAAAGTTGGTCGAAGAGGTTGTTCCCGTCACGTAGGCGTTACCCGACGGATCGACGGCGATGCCGCCCTCGTCGTCGACGCTGTTCTCTTGAAGAGTGCCGCCGATGTAGGTGGAGTAGAGAAGCGAGTCGGCCCCGACCCGAGAAGGATCAAACTTGGCCATGAAAGCATCGCTGCTGCCGGTCGGCTGAAAGCCATTTTTGATGGGCAAGTTCAGGGATTGGGCGACTCCCGAGACGTAGGCGTTGCCGAAGGAGTCGAGGGCCAGGCTGTTGCCGTTATCAAGGAACGAGCCGCCGAAGAGAGTGGAGTAAAGCAGGGATTCGGCGCCGGAGCGGAACGGATCAAACTTCATCACGAAGGCGTCGACTTGGCCGGCGATTGTGGACTGGTAAGCGTTCTTCACTGGAAAATTGGTCGAAGCGCTTCTGCCTGAGACGTAAATGAGGCCGGCGGCGTCAACCTTGATGTCTCTGCCTTCGTCCACGCTATTGCCGGAGATATAGGTTGAGTAGAGGAGCGCGGAGCCCGTCACGTCCAGCTTCGTCATGAAGCCGGAATTGAAGTCGGTGGCAGAGGACTGGAGGGCATTTAGTACGGGGAAGTCTTTCGAATGGGTGATGCCCGTCACGCAGGCCGCACCTGAAGCATCGACGGCGATACCGATGCCTTCTTCACCGTTGTCCGAGCCGCCAAGATAAGTGGAGTACACGAGCGACGCCGCACCGGATTGTGATGGGTCAATCTTCGTCACGAAAGCCGAGCCGCAGGTGAGGCACGCATTGTTGGTGTTCTGAAAAGGGTTGGCGAGGGGAAAGTCGCGCGAAGCGGTGAAACCGGTGACGTAGATGTTGCCGGTCGAATCGACGGCGATGTCGTTGCCATCTTCACTCTTGGTGCCGCCGAGATAGGTCGAGTAGTCGAGCACCGGGTCAATCACCAGAGGCTTCATCTCATCATAGTCGCCCACCTCGAAGCCGACAACATATTGCGGAATTCGGATTGCGGATTGCGGATTGAGAAGTTTGAATCCTCCTCTTACCTCGATCCGCTTTCCATCGACTTCCTGATAGACCAGAGGCTTGTGCTGCCGGATTTGCCCGGCGGCGGTGCGCAGGACGAGGTCGCCCTTCTCATCCACTTCAATCTTGCGGGCGCCTTCGAAAGCAATCTGGATGATCCCGGGATCGGTTCCCGGCTGGACGACGAAATCATATTCGAGTTGCCGCTGGTTACCGTAGTAAACGAGATCCACTCCGGGATAGACGCTTCCATATTCGACCTTTGTATAGGCGGGAACATTCGTGCGCCATTTGGCTCGGTCGTTGCCGATGAAGTAGTTGACCTTTCCGGGCATCTCTCCGCTGCCCGCCACTTGGGGCTGCGGGTTAGCGCCGACGAGTTTCATGCGCAGCACACTCGATTGCGGATTGCGGATCGCGGATCGTGGATTTGCCGATTTGGTCGAGGACGCGACTTTCTTTTCATTCCGCAATCCGAAGTCCGCATTCCGCAATCGGAGCACCGCTTCGGTAGCAGTCAGAAAGAGATCGTAGCCGTCGCCGCGCGAGAGGAACTTCACCTGCGAGTCTGTCTGCCCCTGATTGGCTTCAAACTGAAGCGGCAGTTGGCCGATAATCTCATTCACCCGCGCACGAGTGTCCCGTTGGAGTGCCGGGACTTTAGGATCAGCAACGCGCGCATCCGCGATTTTTGCCGGGTGAGATTCACTGGTTGTGGCAGACTGCGCTTGTCGGCCCGGTGAATAACCAGCCAGGGCGATCCAGCTCGTCGTAACTACCAGGGCGAGCGTCATACTCAGCGACTGCCTGGCGTGTTTTCGGGGATTGCGTGTGTTCAGCATGGCGAACTCCTTCTGCAAATGATGCCTCGTGGTTACGGCCGGTGAAATATTTGAAGACCTTGATGATGGAGGGGGCGGCCGGGGACACCGCCCCACACCTTCAGGGCTTTTTATTTTTTGTCCGCGGTGTTGTTACGGTTGCGCCTCAGTGCCGGGCGGGTCGGGCTGCGGATTGAAACCTCTGATGATTCCGGGATGCAGGAAAAGCGTGCCGTTTGTTCCTCGGTCGAACACTTCGAGCGTCAGGATGACGCTGCACCGGTTTCTGCCTCCTCCTTCTTCCGTATAACCCCGCATATCACCACGAACCTGCATCGCTCCCTCATCGCCCGCCATCCTCGCACCGAAGACTTCGCTGCTGAATGCCTGACCGGGAGCCAGATTCGCTCTTTGCGGCTCGCCGATCTGACGGCCATTCGAGTCGAAAAACATCAACTCCGTACGGCATGGCCTGATGTTTGGGTCCTCAATAGCGTTTGGGTCATCAATAATGTTCGGGTCATCAATTCTGACTGCACTGAGGCGCGCGTTCTGTCCGGGAATGAGTGTCACCATGCCCAAGCCGAAATCCCGCCTTCCGTCAGATTCTTTGAGCGCGCTCACAGGAGCCGCAGACCAGGTGGCGACGATGACCACCATGATTCCAACAAGAGCGCTCAGCGCGAGCGCCTTCGAGAATGTGTTTCGTGTTTTCATGATCTTTCTTTCCTTTCGGGTTTGTTTTCTAACTCTCCATTTTCACGCCTCGACGACTGGTGATCGCCGGGCGGCATGGGTCTCACGGGC
>JANOGZ010000959.1:0-1189 GCA_031406255.1 Pyrinomonadaceae bacterium
CGAACATGTTCTTGGCTAATCGTCAGACAACCCCGTCCGTAGTGGTCTTTCACCACGGTGACTCGCGCGATCGAACATCCCTCGCTGGCCGTGGCCGGCATCCCGTATCTTTATCGGGCCGGCGCCAGCGCTCACGCGAAATATGGCCACCGGCTGCTTCGAGCGTCAAGCCTACGAATACCGACGGCGAAGCAGCCGCCGATTATATGTTATATCCGTACGCGACGTCTAACTCAACTGCTCACGGAAGAAAGCGATCGTTCGTCGCCAGGCGTCTGCGGCGAGCTCTTTATTGTAAACCTCCGGGCGTTCGTCATTGAAAAAGCCGTGGTCGGCCTCCTCGTAGATATGTATCTCCGCTTTTTTGCCGAGCGATTTGAGTTGTGCCTCCAGCTGGCGGACGGATTCCGGCGTGACGAAGGTATCACGGCCCGCATAGAGTCCGAGCACCGGCGCGTGCAGGTTTTCCAGGTCGGGCTTCACCGCCGGATGGCCGCCGTAGAAGACGACGCACGCCCCGACCTGCGGGTTTTTCGTCGCCGCGTAAAGCGATAGCGCGCCGCCCATGCAGAAGCCGACCGTGCCGACGCGCTCGCGCACGACCGCTTCGTGTTGCCGCAGATATTGAATCGCGCCGCGCAGGTCTTTCTCGAACTGGGGGATCTGGAGCGCCATCATCAGCTTTCCGGCCTCATCGGGCGAGGTCGTGCTGCGACCATGATAGAGGTCCGGCGCGAGCGCCACGAAACCCTCGGCGGCGAAGCGATCGGCCACCCGCTTGATATGCGGAACCAGTCCCCACCACTCCTGGATCACGATCACACCCGGCCCCGTGCCGGTTGCGGGAACAGCCAGATAACCCGAAGCTGTTCCGCCATTGCTTTTAAATTCGACCATTTCACCTGACATAAATTCTCCTGTGGCTGTACGGTGTTTGAATGAGAGCGTGCTTCGCCGCAATCTTAAAATGAAAGCGACATCCCTGTCACTCGCCCGTGAAATTGCTGGACACCTTCACGGGCTTGGCATATCATCGGCAACAGAACTCATGTAGGTTGAGTTTGCCCGGCTGGACAGCGGTGTCTCAGTCTAACCTCTCTATATCGGCTTTCATTCAGGATCACGGACTTTTAACGCGCGCCGCGCGTTTTTGCTCTATCTCATGGCATAGATTCGTTTGCTCCGCTCG
>JANOGZ010000965.1:0-1382 GCA_031406255.1 Pyrinomonadaceae bacterium
GGCGGGTGGGGTGCCGGATGCTTGATCTCGACTATCTTATCGCCGAGCGCGAAAGACGCGCGGTCCGTGCGGTGATTGAAGAAGACGGCGAGGCGCGCTTTCGTGAAGCGGAGACAAATGCCCTCCGAGTAGTGTTGGAGATGGGCACGGCGCGTGTGATCGCGCTCGGCGGCGGCGCCTGGATGCTGGAGAGAAACCGCGCGCTGCTTGCCGAACACGGAGCTTACACCGCCTGGCTCGACGCGCCTTTCGAGTTGTGCTGGCAGAGAATCAGCGCTGCCGGCGACACGCGCCCGCTCGCGCGCGGGGGACCGGAAGCGCTCCGCAGGCTTTATAATGAGCGGCGTGCTCTCTACGAACTGGCGACGCTGAGAGTGAGAGTCACGGCAGAAAGAAGCGCCGGGGAGATAGCCGCAGAAATCATCTCCGCGGTCTCATCAATTTAAAACTCGGCCGCGCCTTAACTTTTATTCGTAGGCAATTCAACCGGCCATCACATTTTCAGGACATGGGGGATAAAAGGCTAATGAGCGAACACACAGCGGACGCCAAAGCGCTGAAGGTCGCGAAGGCGCTGAAGAACGCGCATAACTGGAAACATCTGGCGCGGCCCTCCGGGTTCGGCTACTACAACTTGCAGACCGAGGACACGGGAGAGGTGCCGGTCCGCCTGTTTCTCACCGCGGCGCTCTTCAATGCCGCCGAGGACATACTCTACCGCCAGATCGTCAACGCCACACGCTTTCCGGGCGTCAGGATGGTCGTCATCACCCCCGACACGCACTACGGTTACGGCGTACCGGTCGGTTGCGTGCTGATTACAGACGGCGCGAGCGGCGCCGTCGCGATGGGGCCTGTGGGGTACGACATCGGTTGCTTCACTGCCGACACACTCATTCCGCTCGTTGACGGTCGCTCATACCCAATCGGCGTATTGGCAGAGCGCGGCGAGGAGTTGGTCGTGTATGCGTTGTCGTCAGAACACAAAGTTACAGTTGCTCGCGCGACAGCGAAAAAAACCCGCGTCAACGCTCCGCTCGTGAAAGTAAGACTCGACAACGAACGCGAAATCTTTTGCACGCCGGATCACGAATTCATGTTGCGCGATGGCGGATATCGTCAAGCGTGCGAACTCACTCCCGGCACGTCTATGATGCCTTTCAACGCACACACTGACCGTGATGGCTACCGACTCGTGCAACATCCGGCGACCGGCACGAGTCAGCGTGTGCATTGGGTGTTAGCGCGCGCGGGACTGCTCGGCGAAATTCCGGCATTCGATGGACAGCGAACCGTCATCCACCACAAAAATCTTCAACCTGCCGACATTGGCGGCTTTGGCATCCACAACCATCGGCGTTGGAAACACGATTACAATCATA
>JANOGZ010000974.1:0-4008 GCA_031406255.1 Pyrinomonadaceae bacterium
TCAATACGACACATATAAGACCTATCAGAGCCACTAACCTACAGGTGTCTTGTGTGCGGCTCTTTGAACTCCAAGTAGGGCGTTGTGGCGGGTAGGCCGCCACGTAAAACTTATGCCACTAAGTAGAGAAACAAACGAGAACAGCAGTAGCGTTCTCAGGGCGGGGACACCGCCTTCATGGGCTAACGTAAGTGGTTGCACTATGCGTTCCATGAGAAGCCCTCGGATTTATCCGTAGGGAGTTGTCACTGGATGCCGGACACGCCTTTGCTCTGACGGGCGCGCTCGACCTCTTTCTGCATCTCGCCAGCGAGCATCGTGCCGACCATCTTGTAGTCGGCGATGAATGACCACAGTGGATGTTTAAAAGAGGCGGGCTTGTTGTGCTCGATGAAGAAATGCCCGACCCACGCGGCGGCGTAGCCGGGAACGAGGGCGAGCGGGAGCCAGCGCCATTTGCCGCGTGCGACGAGCGCCGCGGCGCACGCCGTGCTCGCCAGGGTGCCCGCCGCATGCAGCGCGCGTGTGGCGGGCTGGCTGTGTTCGGCGACGTAGTGGGGCCAAAACTCCGCGAAGGATTTCATCTCTTCCTGCCGTGCCATAGGTGTCTGAGTCCTTATAATTTTGCGAGCGACGTGGGGCGCTTGACGCTTCGTCGGGAGCACCGGTCGCTTCGTCAGTTCGAGCAGCTCGATTCTATTTCTCCGACGCACGCTCGTAAATCAATATCCGGTAGTTCTTCGTTTCACCCGGGCGCAGCACGACGACATCGTTTTCGATGCCACGCTGAAGAAGATTGAAAGCATCGGTCGGGCAGGTGTTGGGCTCGACGCAGAGCGCCTGTCGCGGCGCCGGAGCCGTAAAGACCACGACGTGCGGAAACTGCCGGGCGTCAAACTCGACGATCGTTTGTGTCTTCGCCCCCTCGTCCCCAATCGCGCATCTGACGGTGCTGCCCTCATCCGGGATGAGGTCCGTATAGATGTCGTCGAGTTTCAGGTCGCTCAGGCTTCGCGGACGGCGAAGATCATGATATTCGTCGAGTTCGAGTTTCTTTCCCGTCGGTAAAGAATCGGCCAGTTCCCAGCGCTTCCGCGCCGGCACCTGCACCGTGCCCGTCGCGGGGCGGCGGAAATACGGATGAATACCGAAGCCGGTCGGCATCTCGCGCTCGCCCGTGTTTCTGATCTCGGTTTCCATCGCCAGTTTTCCGTCGATCAAACGCCAGGTGACCTCGATGCGAAACGGGAAGGGGTACTGCTCGAGAATCTCCTTCCGGTAATCCGTCGCATCGAGACTCGCGGTGATCCATGCGCCTTCCTCGATAGAGGCGCCGGAGCCTTCGACGCGCCAGGGTCGATGGCGGACAAAGCCGTGCTGCTTCTGGTCGACCTTGAAATGTTCTCCGCGGAAATCGAATTCTCCGTCCCTGATGCGGTTGGGATAAGGGAACAGGATGGGGATGCCGTAGCTCGTCGGCTTCTGGCAAAACTGCTCGAAGGGGATGGGCTCGAGAATCGGTTCGCGGCCGCGAAAGACAAAGCAGTTGTTGCCAAACTGCGGCGCCACTTCGGCGTAAGCCTGATCCGCGTCGCGCAGTATGTAAATCTCCACTTCGCCGCGCATCTCTGATGTGATCGAGTATCTTTCAGTCATACTTCACCTTTCCTGTGTAATATGCGAGAACGTGTGTGGTTAAAGCCGAGGTATAAGAGCCAGAGAGTTTACGAGCCCGCAGCGCCTTCTTGCTCACTCGTCAGAACGCACAATAAGGCTATCCTGCGCCCTGCGTAAATATACGTTGATAATCGTCTGCTGACGCCGGCGCAAGGCGCACGAGTTTGAGATTCTCTTCCGTGTGTTCGCGGTGGCTCATCCCGACCAGCGCGGTCGTGATGCCGGGCGTCGAGCGGACGAACTGGATGGCGGTCTGCGCATCGGTCGCAAGCGACCCGAGCGGCTCGCGCACCTCCTCAGGCAGATCGCGCGCTACCTTGCCCTGCAACATTGACGCGCTGGCGACGACCGTGACCGACAGCGCACGCGCCGCTTCGAGCACCGAGACGGGCGCGCCCTGAAACGTCTGATTGGTTGAGACGAGCGCCTCGGGCATCGCGAGATTAAAAGGAAGCTGAATGAAACGAAACCCGTGATCCGCACCACCCGTCTCGCGCGCCAGCCCGACCATGCGATCGAGCGAAAGATAATCGCGCACCTCCGGGTCGACGCGAAAACCGTTCCACGTCGCCGCTCCGTACATCTTGATCTTTCCTTCGGCGATGTTGCGCTCGAGCAGCTCGAAGGCGGCGCGCAGGCGCGCGTCAAACTCCTCGCGCGGCACGGCCGAGAGCTGCGTCTCCGGGTTGTGCAGATAGTAAACGTCGATCGCGGAGAGATTCATGTTGCGGAGCGACTGATCTATCTGATTCTGCAGGTATGCCGGAGTCATGCAGTGGCTGCCCGCCACGATGTCGGAGAACTGAGCCAGACCGGGCCGCACAAACGTCTCCTCGACATAGCGGCGCACATCCGCGGGCGGCGCGCCATCGAAAGGTAGGTAGCCGCCTTTCGTGCAGATCACCACTTCATCGCGCGCGCATGTGCCGTCCTCGACCAGTTGCCGAAGCGCCGCGCCGATCGAGCGCTCGCTTCGCTGAAAACGGTAGTTGGCCGCCGTGTCGATCACGTTTGACCCGAGTTCGGCGGCGCGGGCGACCGTCTCGACGTAAAGCCGATCTGTTTCCTCGTCACAGTTGCCGAGGTAGGTGCCGATGCCGATCGAAGACATCCAGAGGTTCTGCTCCAGGCGGAAATGGTTTTCGGCGGCGACTTCCCGAAAACGTTCACGGTAGCGCTTTGTACTTTCAGAGGTTGCGCAATTCGCAATTGACATCGATCATCTCTCCACAAGAGTTTTCGGGTGAAGATGGCTTGCGTCTGGCTTGCGTCTGGCTTGCGTCGCCAGGAGTGTAGCACAGACGGGCGGTGCGGGCGGATTGTGCTGTGCGCGGCCGCCCGCTTCGTCGAAGCACGCGCGGTGTGGTAGGGTTAAAATACGAGCCCTCTTTGGCAGACACGCAACTTCTCGGTGAGCGGGGGGACAATCCGTTGAGCGACTTTTTTATCAACTGGCGCGAGCATACGGGCGTGAACGCCGGTAAATTTTATAAACGGACGCTGTGGCAGGGCGCGCATCTGATGACGGGTCTCAACTGTCTGGAGCCGAACCAGACGCAGCGCGCGCACGCGCACGCGGACGCCGATAAGTTCTACTTTGTGCTTGAAGGGTGCGGGCGCTTCCGCATCGGCGGCGAAGAGCGGGAGGCAGAGACGGGTATGCTCATCATCGCACCCGCCGGAATAGAGCATGAGGTGACGAATATCGGCGGCGAACGACTCTCCCTGCTCATCGCCATCGCGCCGGGGCCGTCGAAATGAGCGATCCGGGAACAGACGAAAGCGGCGCGCGCGCCGCAACACTGGACCTGGCCAGCGCCGAGCTGCACCGGCTCGCGACGCAATTGAGCGCGCTGGTGGAGGATTATTTCGCGCGCATCTCCGAGCTTCCCGTCTTTCCGAACGCTTCCGCCGCGGCGCTCGCCGAACGCTTTCGCGCGCCGCTCGCCGTCGAAGGCCAGACACTCGAGCGCGTGCTGGAAGAATGCCGGGCGATCATCGACGGCAGCCGCCACAACGGTCATCCACGGTTTTTCGGTTATGTCGCTTCGCCGGCAGCGCCCGTCGGCGCGTTCGCCGGTCTGCTGACAGCGGCGCTCAACCAGAACGTGACCTCGTGGCGCTCCGCTCCGGCCGCCACGGAGGTGGAAAGAACAATCGTCGGCTGGCTCGCCGAACTCGTCGGTTACGGCGAAGACAGCGGTGGACTTCTGACGAGCGGCGGCTCGATGGCGAACCTCACCGCGCTTTTCATCGCTCACCGCGCGCGTTCGCCGAACGATCCATCGCAGGAGGGCTTGTGGCGCAGCACCGCGGACGACGCGCCGATGA
>JANOGZ010001035.1:0-1965 GCA_031406255.1 Pyrinomonadaceae bacterium
TGCACATCGCCGTGACCTATGACGGCCTCACTCTCAAAGTGTACGTGGATGGTGTGCTCAGAGGGACGAAGACGATCTCCGGGGGTATCACCACCGACCCGACCGATGTGGCGATCGGCAGATCGAATATTCTCGGGGACAACTCGTCCTTTGATGGACTGATTGATGAGGTCGAGATTTTCGACCGCGCCCTATCGCCAGCGGAGATCCAATCAATAGTGGACGCCGGCCCGGCGGGCAAGTGCAAGCCGGCACTCCCGGCGGCCACCCCGACACCGCTTAATCTGATGATCAGCAAAAAGGATTCAGCTGATCCGGTCGTAGCGGGCTCAGATTTGACCTACACGATCACCGTCACAAACGGTCCCGTGCCGTCACGCACTCCCGATGCCAATGATGTCACCGTCACTGACCCGCTGCCGTCAGACGTAACATTTGTTGAAGCTTCGTCCACGCTGGGCAGTTGCAGCGAGACGAGCGGCACCGTGAACTGCAACATCGGCACGCTTTCCTCAGTTGACACTAACTCAGCGACCGTAACTATTAAAGTAAAAGTAAAACCGACGGCAACGGGCAGTATCACCAACACCGCGACCGTCACCGGTACCGCGTCCGACATTGATGATAAAAAGCCCGTCAGCAGCTCGGCGACAGAGATGACTGCGGTCACTCCGGCCAACGTCGCGCCCACAGCCGTCAATGACAGCTACAATGTGAACGAGAACGGCACGCTCACCGTTGGGGCTCTAGAAGGTGTGCTCGCCAATGACAGTGACCCGGACGGCAAGGCCATCACCGCCGTCAAAGTGAGTGACCCGGCCAAGGGCACACTGGCGCTCAACTCGGACGGCTCCTTCAGCTACACGCCTGCCGCCAACTTCAGCGGCACCGATAGCTTCACCTACAAGGCCAATGACGGTATGGCCGATTCTAACGTGGCGACCGTCACGATCACAGTGATCCCGACACCGCGAGCCGATCTCGCCGTGACGATCACGGATTCACCCGACCCGGTGACGGTCGGAAATAACCTGACCTATTCGGTCCAGGTGACCAATAGTGGTCCCGACACCGCCACCGGCGTGGCCTTGCGAGACGACCCGCCCGCCGGCGTCACATTTGTCTCCGCCACCCCTTCGCAGGGGACGTGCATGCTGCAGGATGGTGGCCTCATCTTCTGCCCTATCGGCGCACTCGCCAGCGGCGGCACGGCGACGGTGACGATCGTCGTCACGCCGACGACGCCGGGGACGGCCAGCAACACGGCCACGGTGAGCAACTCGGGCGGCCAGGTTGATCCGACGTTGGCCAACAATTCAGATACGGAGACCACGGAAGTACGCGCCGCGGTCTGTACCACGGCGCCTTCCGGTCTGGTCGCGTGGCTGCCCGGCGACGGCAACGCCAACGACATCGCCGGCGCCAACAATGGCACGCTGCAGAACGGCGCGACGGCGACAGCCGCCGGCAAGGTTAATCAGGCGTTCGGTTTTGACGGTAAGGATGGTTTTGTACAAGTAGCTGATGCGCCAAGCCTCGACATCACCCCGCAAATAACCATTGATGCGTGGATCAGTCCAGCAGCCTCAAGCAGCAATAGAATCGTCAATAAAATTACCGCAGGCACTGGCGATGGTTACCTTCTTGATCTGAATGGCGGGCGGCTGCGATTGATTGCTGGCGAGGAAATTGTCAGCACACCGAGCATACCGCTAAATACGTGGACGCATGTCGCCGGTGTTTATGATGGTTCGCAGTTGAAGCTATACATTAACGGCGTGTTAGATAGCAGCCGTGCGGCGGGTGCCACTTTGCCGACGAACAATCTGCCGCTGCGCATCGGCGCCGATTCCAACGGCGAGAATGTATTCAACGGCCAGATCGACGAAGTCGAGATCTTCAACCGCGCGCTTTCGCAGGAAGAGATCCAGGCGATCGTCAATGCCGGGAGCGCCGGCAAGTGCC
>JANOGZ010001036.1:0-6038 GCA_031406255.1 Pyrinomonadaceae bacterium
ACAAGGGCATCGCCTTCACGCGCCACTGCGAATCATGCCATAACCCGGCGGCGCTCTTCTCCGGCGCTTTGACGGATAAGCCGGCGTTCAAGGACCGACCGTTCGATGAAGACGGCGTGTCGTGCATCGCCTGCCATTCGATCCAGTCGGTGACGGGGCTCGGGATCGGCGGCTATGTGATGGGCGCGCCGGCGCTGCTCGTGCGCGAGGATGGGGCGCGGCTGCTGAACGTCTCCGACCAGCAGATCCTCGATGACGTCGCGTCGCATCGCCGCGCGGTGATGCGCCCGGTGCTGAAATCGCCGGAATTCTGCGCGTCGTGCCATAAATCGCAGGTGCCCCGCGAGCTCAATGATTACAAGTTTTTGCGCGCCTTCTCGGTGGGCGATGAACTGCAGATGTCATCTTTCTCGAAGGAGTCGCCGCATCCGTTCTACACGCGCGATAAGGAATCGTGCAATTCATGCCATATGAAGCGCGAGGCCGCCCCGAAGTTTGATGTGTCGGCGAAGGAAGGGACGATCGCCTCGCACCGCTGGGCGGCGGCCAATACCGCCATCCCCTACTTCTACAACTGGCCCGAACAACTCGAAGCCGTCACGCGATTCCTGGAAGCGGATGTCGTCGGCCTTGATATCTTCGCGATTCACCGCCGCAGTAGTAGTAACAGCAGCGGCGCGGGGGGTGGCGCCGCGGAGGAGGAGTTCATCGCGCCGCTTAATCGCCGCCGCTTCCCCGTCGGGGCGGGCGATCTCATCACGGCCGATGTCGTCGTCACCAACAAAAACATCGGTCATTCTTTCCCGCCCGAACTGCGCGACTTCTACGAAGCCTATATCGAATTCACGGTGATGGATGGGGCGGGGAAGGAGATTTACAGCTCGGGCTTCATCAAGCCGGATGGCTACCTCGACGATTCGGCGCACAACTATAAAACCTATCTCGTGATGCCGGACGGCACCTTTAATGATAAGCATCATATCTGGCGGACGCGCGTCATCGCGCAGAATAACCAGATTCAGTCGGGCCGCTCCGATATGGCGCGCTATCGTTTCACGATCCCTGAAAACGCGGCCGGAGGAGAAGTTCGTCTCCGGGCGCGCCTGCGTTATCGGCGCTTCACGCGCACTTTCAGCGATTACGCGCTCGGCAAATCTATCGATTACCCGATCGTGACGATGGCGGCGGTCGAAGTCGCGATGCGCCTCGGTGAAAACAGCCCGGCGCCGGTCGTCGCCGGAGCGAAGGGGGTCGTGCCGGAGTGGCGGCGCTGGAACAATTACGGCATCGCGCTCTTGGATCACAGGCAGTTTGCGCTGGCCGCCGGGGCTTTCGCCCGCGTCGCCGAACTCGAGGCGACCTATCGGCCGATGGCGAAGGTCAATCGCGCTCTCGCGCTGATCGAACTCGACCGATGGGCGGAAGCGGCCGAACTCGTCGACTCGGCCATCGCGGAGAGCCCGAATAACATGCGCGCGATCTTTCAGCGGGCACGCATCCGCATCAGGCGCGGCCAGCTCGAAGCCGCCGAAGCCGATATCCGACAGGTGCTCGCGGCCTATCCGCGCGACCGCATATCGCTGCAACAACTCGGCGAGCTTTCCAAAATCAAACGCGATTACGCGACCGCGCGCAGTTCCTACGAGCGAATACTGCAAATCGATCCGGAGGACGCCGGGGCGCATTACAATCTGATGTTGATCTACCGCAAACTGGGGATGGCGGAAGAGTCCAGGCGGGAGGCGAAGCTGTTCGCCGATTTGAAGGACGATCCCTCGGCGCTGCCGATCGCGAGCGATTTCCTGCGCCGGCATCCCGAAATGAAGGGGGAAAGCGTGCCCTTCCACATCCACGATCTGGAGCGTCGCCCACATCATCATGAAATGGCCGCCACGGGGAAATGAAACGGACCGCGCACCGGATGAAACAAACGGCAATAAAATACGCCCTTTTCGCGGCGGCGATGGTGAGTCTGGCATATTTATCCGGCCTGCCAGGGAGCGCGCGGCGGGCGGCGGCGCAAGGGAAAATAGAGGTGTCGCTGAAAAATTCAGGACCGAATAGTTCGGCTGTGAAAGCGCTGTTCGCCCAGAACTGCGCGCGATGCCACGGCGCGGACGGGCGCGGCCAGACCGAACTGGGCGCGCTGTACGGCGCGCAGGATTTGACGGATGCGAAGTGGCAGAAGCGTTACAGCGATAAACGCTTTGCGCGTTCCATCGCGCGCGGGCGCGGCGGGATGCCGTCCTTCGCTAAAAAACTTTCCCCCGAAGAGATCAAGTCGCTCGTCGCATACGTGCGTACGCTCAAAGATTAAGACATGATGACGGCTTGTCTGAAAGCTGGCCTGCCCGTCATCGGCTCCGCCCGAAAGTTTCAGATAACTGTTCGGCCAAAAAGGTTTGGCGCACGGCTGGAACAGATTCGTCGGGTCTTTTCTGCGCCCGCTCCGTGTGCGCAGAAGATTCCGTGCGCTTCTTTGTGGCGCGGGGGGAGAGGATTTCATGAGGCAGTCGCCATCCGGCGCTGATCCGGAGGGGCGAATCGGGGAGATGAACATTCGAGCATTACATCGAGCCGTACGATTTATCGTCTGCTGCTGCTGCGTGCTCGCCGGTGACAGCGCGGTGACGGGCACGGGGGCGGCGCCAGTGAGGTTCGCTCTCCCGACGATCCGGAAGGTCGAGCCGCCATCCTGGTGGGCCGGTCATACGATCAACCCGGTGCGCGTGATCGTGCGCGGGGCGAATCTTCACGGCGCGCGTATCGCTTCGACGCGCCCCGAACTGGAGACGAGCGGGACGGTCGTTAATCCGGCCGGTTCGCATCTGTTCGTGAGCATTCATATCAAGCCGACGGCGCAACCGGGAGACTACATGCTGCGTCTGGAGACCGCGAACGGAGAGACCTCGCTCTCCTTTCGCCTCAATGCGCCGCTCGACCCGACGCAAAACTTTCAGGGCATCACAAACGACGACGTCATTTACCTGATCATGCCCGATCGCTTCAGCAACGGCGACACATCAAACGATGCGCCCGCCGATGCTCCGCCCGAGGCCAACGACCGGCGCAACGCGCGCGCTTATCACGGCGGGGATTTTCGCGGCATCATCGACCGCTTGCCCTACCTGAAAGATTTGGGCGTCACCGCGCTGTGGCTCAATCCGTGGTACGACAACTGGAACGGCGTCAATACGTGTGACCGGCCGTGGTGCCCGAACACGTATTATCACGGCTATCACGCGATAGATTATTACGCGGTGGAAGACCGCTTCGGCCGGATGGAGACGCTGCGCGAACTGATCGCGCGGGCGCATGCGGTCGGGATCAAGGTGATCCAGGATCAGGTGGCGAATCATGTCGGCGTGCGTCATCCGTGGGTGAGCGACCCGCCGCTCGACAACTGGTTCCACGGCACCCCGGCGCGCCACACGCAGAATCCGTTTCGCGGCGACCTCCTGCTCTCCCCGTATGCGGGCGCGGCGGCGCGGCGGCCGACGCTCGACGGCTGGTTCGCCGATGATCTGCCGGATATGAATCAGGAAGAGCTTGAGGTCGCGCGCTACTAGATTCAGAATGCTCTGTGGTGGGTCGGGATGACCGGCATCGACGGCATCCGGCAGGACACCATCCAGTATATGCCCCGTTCGTTTATCCGTGAGCTGAGCGCGGCGCTCAAGCGCCAGTATCCACGGATGTGGATGGTCGGCGAAGTGTTCGACCGCGATCCCGTCCACACCCGTTTCTTTATCGGCGGTCACCGCGGGTGGGATGGGATCGATACCGAACTCGATGCGGTCTTCGATTTCCCTTTGTGGCAGGCCTCGATCGATGTCTTCACCGACAAAAAGCCGGTCCGGGCGCTCCGCGACATGCTGAAATGGGACGCGCTCTATCCCGACCCGGCGCGACTGACGACGATGACGAATAATCACGACGTTCGTCGTTTCCTCTCGCTCGAAGGTGGGACGCTCGAAGGAGCAATGCTCCATACGGCGTTCACTTTAACCGTGCGCGGGACGCCGCAGCTCTACTACGGCGAAGAGATCGCGATGGAAGGCGTCGATGATCCGGACAATCGCCGCGATTTTCCCGGCGGCTTCCCCGGCGACGTCCGCGATGCGTTTACCGCCGCCGGGCGCGACGCACGCCAGGCGCGCATGTATGACTGGACGCGCGACTGGATAAGGCTGCGGCGTGATCACACGGCGCTCCGGCACGGGTCGATGACCGATCTGTTCTTCGACGATGACGCGTACGTTTACGCGCGACGAAGCGCCGCAGAAACGATAATCGTCGCGATCAATCGCGCCGCGACGCCGAAGAAGATATCCTTCCCCGTCGCGGCGCTCGATGCGAGCGAAGGGGCGCGACTCTCTCCGCTGCTGATCGCCCGAGAGGGGGGTGCGATCGCCGCCGCGGCGACGATCTCTTTTGAAGTGCCCGCACGAACGGCGGTCGCTTACAAACTCGACCCGCGCGCGCGGTGATCAGGGATGAATCGGTGTGGCAAATGATAAAGGGGTTTTCAGCCAATCAGAAATTTAATCTCACTCCGTCAAAGGGGGAATCGTGAACTTCCCAAGATCGAGCGGTATCTTGTTGCACCCGACGTCGCTACCGGGAAAATTCCCCGTCGGCGATCTGGGCGATGAGGCCTATGCCTTCATAGATTTTCTCGCGGCGAGCGACCAGAGCCTCTGGCAGGTGTTGCCGCTCGGGCCGACCGGGTATGGAGATTCGCCTTATCAATGCTTCTCAGCGTTTGCGGGGAACACGCTGCTGATCAGTCCGCAGCGGCTCGTCGGCGAAGGCTTGCTGAAGGCGGGCGATCTCGCACATGCTCCGGCGTTTTCGCCCGAGCGTGTCGACTTCGGGCAGGCGATCACATTCAAGAACGATCTTTTGCATAAGGCTTTCGTGCGTTTCAGGAAGACAACCGACATCTCGCTGCGCGGCGCCTTCGAAACCTTCAACCAGCAGAATGCCTCGTGGCTCGAAGATTATGCGCTGTTCCGCGCCCTCAAAGATGCCCGCGGCGGCGCGGCATGGAGCACGTGGGAGCCCCCGCTGGTCCGGCGCGAACCCAAGGCGCTCTCCGCTGCCCGCGAAGAATTGCGCGATCAGATCGAAGCGCACAAGTTTTACCAGTTCCTGTTTTTCAAACAGTGGTCAGCGCTCAAGGATTACTGTCGCGAGCGGCGCATCCAGATCATCGGCGATATACCGATCTTCGTCGCGCATGATTCGGCCGACGTCTGGTCCGATTCGAAGCAGTTCAAGCTGGATCTAACGGGCACGCCGCGCGTTGTGGCCGGCGTGCCGCCGGATTATTTCAGCGCGACCGGCCAGCTCTGGGGTAATCCTTTATATGACTGGGAGCGGATGGCCGCGGATGGTTTCAAGTGGTGGATCGAGCGCCTGCGCGCCAGTCTACAAACGGTTGATATCCTTCGTATCGACCACTTCCGCGGTTTCGCGGCGTGCTGGGAGATACCGGGCGGCGACCAAACGGCGGAGCGCGGGCACTGGGTCCCCGCGCCGGGCCGGGAATTATTCAATGCCATTAAGGACGCGCTCGGCAAACTGCCGATCATCGCCGAAGACCTCGGCGTGATTACGCCCGATGTCGAACTCCTGCGCGACGATTTCGAATTTCCGGGGATGCGTATTCTGCAATTCGCTTTCGGCGGCGACAGCCGGAACATGGACCTGCCGCACAATTACCGCCGCAACATCGTGGTCTATACGGGCACGCACGATAACGACACGACCGTCGGCTGGTACAGGAGCGAAGCCGGCGCCGGCTCGACGCGTAACGCCGTACAGATCAGGCGCGAGGGAGCGTTTTGTCTCAAGTATTTCAACACCAAAGGCAAGGAGATCCACTGGGATTTTATTCGCGCCGTGCTCGCCTCGGTCGCCAATACGGCGATCGTTCCGCTCCAGGACGTGCTCGGCCTCGGCACGAGCGCGCGGATGAATCTTCCGGCGAGCACCTCCGGCAACTGGACCTGGCGTTACCGCGCCGACGCTCT
>JANOGZ010001041.1:0-2021 GCA_031406255.1 Pyrinomonadaceae bacterium
CGCGGGTACGATGTTGGTTTTCGACAGAATGGTAATAATGGTCGTGACCGTGGTCGTGACCCTTATTACGGTGATGATGACCCGTACTACAGGCGCGATGACGGCAGGTCTGGCCGCTCGGGTGACTATGGCGGATACGGGCGTAATGACGTCAACCGGGTGGCGCAGGAACAGGGCTACCGCGACGGTGTCGATCACGGGGCTGAACATGCGCGCGAGGGGAAACGTTTCAACCCCGAAGGAACGAGTCATTACAAGAAAGCAACAGAGGGCTACCGTTCTGAATACGGCAGTAAGGATCAGTATAAGCAGGCTTACCGCGAAGCCTTTCGCCGTGGTTACGATGAAGGATATCGTCGGGATTTTCGCGGCGGGTATGGTCGTCGCAATTCGCGCAGTCGCGCCGCAGACATTCTTGGCGGCATCCTCGGCCGACCATAGTCGGTAAGAGATGCTTATGCGGTTGCAGAAGCGTGCTTAATAACGCGTGATTGATGTTGTTCTGTCCTTTGCCCTCGGTGAAGGAGCAAACGGCGGTGCCTACAGGGGGATGGTTACCCGGAAAGTCGCTTACAGAAGATGGCGGGATGATTGCAATCGTCCCGCCATCACTTTTTTGTGTTTTAGTAGAAGTTCCTTCTTGGCCGCGCATTACAACTTGATGACAGTTTGACTCGGTAGTTACGAGCAACTATCTGACCTCGAAGGTAAGCGTCGCCCACTTAGACTCGTAATTGAGTTGCGGTTCAGCGAGCGGCGTCATGTGAATAAGCTTTACATACCACTTCCCGGCTCCTCTCAATTTAATGCGCGCCATGCCCGTGTCATTTGTGCGCGCGTTTATCTCGGGTGCCTTTCGGCCTCGCGCTTCGCGACCCGCGATGACAAATTGATTTGCCAGCGGCTTTCCGTCCAGGGTGCATAGAACTTCGATGATTTGCCCGACTTTCAATGAGTACGGGTTCTGCTGCGGGATGATCTCTACGGGGTAACCGAGCGGCCGTTTGTAGTCGTCCGTGCGCGCATCCCCCACCTGGAAAATAGCCCTCACGTGTTTTGAGTATCGCTCGCGAACGTCTCGACCCAATTCGCCACTCTTTTTTCGTGCGGCGAGCGTGTCGGGCAGCCCGTCGTGCGCAAGATATTCGTTGAAGTCAGCCGCCTTCAGATCAATTTCTCTGGGACGGGTAGAGACCCCGACAACGTAAGTCCCGGGCTCGCCCGTCTCGAGATCGAGCAGAGAAGTCTTTCCTTCATCACGCCAGTTGGTCGCCGCCGGATGTGAGACGCCGCCACCGGGCGTTACCAGGCTGACGTCCTGCATGCGCTCGCGCTTGACGGCCCCATCACTCGTTTGGAAAGTGCCGTTCAGAAGCCTCACGGTCGCCTTAGAGTTTGGGCGGAGAAAGTATGAATCAAGCTTCAGAAATAGATCGTGGGCGCTGACCGAGGCGACCAGACAGCCCAGAAACAAAAATGTGATCAAGACTTTTCGCTGCATAACACGGAGGTCCTTTCTTAAAAGTAAGCCGAATCGGTTTCTTTATAACCGCCACACTACTGATGTTAGCGCATCAATATACTCAACAACACCATGGTGTGAAAAGCCGGATCACAGCCGACTAAAATTCGCATAACCTTAAATATATCCAAAATGATTGCGATTGTCTGTTAACAGACACCCACTGTTTGTTAACAGACAACGGAGATGTTTCCAGCCATCTGTAGCACAAATAAGTCCTTTAATATTCAATGATAATTCAACGAGAGCTCGCGCCCGATTAATGGAATGACGATTGCGTATGTAATTGCATACGTGTAAATGAAGTAAGGAAAACATGAGCGACACGGCACCACTATCTGAGAGGACGGCGACTACAACCCGCGGAAGGGGCATCTTCTTTAAGTGTCCCATCGGGGGATTTGCATCGCTCAGTCCCGGGCACTGCCCGAAATGCTTTGAGCCGCTCACACCGGTCGTAGTATCGGACAACGCTGGCGAGCATCAGAGGGCACACGGG
>JANOGZ010001077.1:0-2143 GCA_031406255.1 Pyrinomonadaceae bacterium
GGCACGCCTGGGCTGAGCGCGCGCTCATCCTTGGCGGGGTCGTGCTCGGACTGCTCCTGTTACCGGGCGCGCTCAAGCCGCCGCTCATCGTCTTTGCTCTACTCTGGATGCTGAATGGGGCAGGGCAAGCGCTGATCGCCATCCCATCGTCAACGCTCCTGGCAGAACATACGGTCGAGGAGGAACGCGGGCGCGCCTACGCCGCTCACTTCGCGCTGACGCACGCCTGCTGGCTCATCACCTACCCGGCGGTCGGACACGCCGCGGCGAAATGGGGAGCGCCTGCGACATTTACCGTGGCGGGTGTAATATGCCTGCTCATCACTGCCGTAGCCGTTGCGCTTGGTCGAGGCGCAGGGCACGGCGCGCACACTCATGAAAGAGACGATGCGCCTGTTGCTGCTTAATCATTAGGAGTTGCCTAATGCGATACATTTCCTGGTTGCTGATACCTTTGCTCATTCTTCTAGCCGCGCCAGTTTCTCCGGCCCAGAATTCGCGCCCGGCAGAAACTCTCCTCAAGCGCGGCCTACTCGGCGGTGCCATCAGTTGGGCGGTATGAAATAAATATGCTGGCGCGTTCCGTGCTTTTTTCGTCCTGGCCGGGCTGATGGAGATCGGCGGGGGCTACCTGATGTGGCTTTGCTTGCGCGAGCAGTGGGCATGGTGGGTTGGCGCGCTCGGTGCGCTGGTGCTCGTCGGCTACGGGGTGGTGCCGACGCTCCAGCCCGCCCACTTCGGGCGGGTCTACGCGGCTTACGGCGGCGTGTTCGTCGCGATGTCGATGCTGTGGGGCTGGTGGATCGACGGGCAGCGCCCGGATCGCTCTCGACATAATCGGCGCGGCTCTGCGTGTCGCCGGCGTGATAGTCATCATGTACTTCCCGCGCGAGGGTGGCCGCTTAGGACATTGAGCCCCAACTTTCATTTCGAACCCTACCGCCTCCGACCTGGCCGCTCATACTATATCCATACTGAGCATTATGCGTTAAGAATTGAACCGGAGATATTGGGATGAATAAGTCATTTGAATGTGAAGTGAAGGATGGCAAGGACATAGCAGAATACGCTAAAGGCGCTCTTGAACGGGTGTGCTCCGGAAAAGGCCTTGATTCACCCTCCCGGTATTACAGCCCGGAATTCGTGGACCACGTCAATGATATGAAGTTTGAAGGTCTTGAGGGCGCTCGTCAGTCTGTTGAGCTATACACAAAGATTCTTTCTGATATTGAGATAGCGGTTGAAGAGCAGCTCATAGATGGGGACCGTGTAACTTCACGTTTTGTTGTATCGGGGAATAGTTTCCGAAGAAGGGTTCGCTTTAACGGCATAACGATAAGCCGGTTCAAAGATGGTCTGATTGTTGAAGACTGGTCTGTTACAGATACGCTTGGCATGTTGCGTCAACTGGGCGTCTGTCGGTCTGTCCTGGTAGCTGTCCGCCAGTGGAAAACCAAGCAGGGTTGGTAATGCTCAATCGAAGTTGTCAGCACGATTCATAGGGTACACTTCTCTCTGCTGTTATCCCTCCGAAGCGTGACGAGCCACTTCGATGAAAGCCTGTGCGGCGCGGCTCAGATGCTTATCTTTGCGGTAGGCGATTTTCAATTCACGGTGGATAGTTAGTCCTCTGACTTTTACAACTATAAGAGTCCCGGCATGCAACTCCGTCCCGACCGCGAATCTCGACAGGAAGGCGACGCCAAGCCCTGCCTGGACAGCCTGCTTGACAGCCTCGGGATTGTTCATCTCCATGACGGCCTCCAGTTGAAGATCCAGCGCCCGCAGTTTTTCATTGACGCTCTGACGAGATGATCCATAAGGCAGTGGAGCTACGTTGTCGATAATGTTTCGCCGCCTGTGAGAATAGGGAACGTGCTTATTCACAAATGAAAACCTTCCAGCAATTCGAACAACCAATCGAGACAATTCCGCTGGCTACGAGCTGGTATCTTGCCGACCTCGGCGAGATGCGCGGCAGACAGGAGCTTTTCACCAGACAGTCGCCGCAAAAGTTGAAGGTGCTGCGCGAGCACGCTCTCACTGAGAGCGCGGTCTCTTCGAATCGCATCGAGGGCATTGAGATAGATCAAGCACGCATCAAGCTGGTCGTGCTCGGACAGTCGCGTCTGCGCGACCGGGA
>JANOGZ010001100.1:0-3729 GCA_031406255.1 Pyrinomonadaceae bacterium
GCCCGGATAAACCGTCAACCCGCGCGCGTCTATTTCCTGGGCGCCGGCGGGAGCGGAAATGTTGCCCGCTCCGACCGCCTGGATCCGCCCCTCGCGGATGATCACCGAGCCGCTCCCGATCTCCGGGCCGCTGACGGTGACGATCCGCGCATTGCGGATCGCGTAAGCGCCCGGCGCGCCGCTCATCGTCTGCACCGAGACGCTGCGGGTCTGCTGCGCTTCCTGCGTGGAGGCGGAAAGCGCCACGACGAACAAAAGGGACGCGAGAATCGTTGCCGGACGCACGAGGCGGGTGACGATGAAGCGTGGTCTCTTTTTCATCTATCGGTGGTCTCCTTCATCCCAGACGTCATCGTCGTGGCTGTAGGCCGTGCGTCTCTCGCGCGGCGGCGCAGGCGGCGTGCCTCCCTGCGCGGGCGGACGATTCGCTTCGGCCCCTTCTAATTGCTTGCGTTCGCGCTCGATGTCAGGGCGGCGGGCGAGGTCCTGCGGGCGATCGAAGAAAACCTCGCCGTCGATGAACGTGGTTTCGACGCGCGAATAGACGCTGAAAGGATGACCGTTCCAGATCGCCAGATCGGCGTCCTTGCCGACGTCAATGGAGCCGACGCGGGCCTCGATGCCGAGTTGCATCGCCGGGTTCAGCGTGATCAGCCGGAGCGCCTCTTCCTCGGTGAGGCCGCCGTATTTCATCATCTTCGCCGCTTCGATATTCAAGCGGCGCGCCCGCTCGTCAGAGTCCGAATTGAGCGAGACGTTGACCCCGGCGCGCGTCATCAACGCCGCGTTGTAGGGAATCGCATCGTACGCCTCGACCTTGTAGCCCCAGAAATCCGCAAAGGTCGACGCGCCTGCTCCATGCCGCGCGATCTCGCGCGCGACCTTGTAGCCTTCGAGCACGTGCTGAAACGTCTTGACCTTGAAACCGAATTCGTCGGCCAGATTGATGAGCATCAGAATCTCTTCGGCGCGATAGCAGTGCGCATGGACGAGCCGCTTGCCTTCGAGGATCTCGACGAGCGGTTCGAGCTGCAGGTCGCGGCGCGGCGGCATCAGGTTTTTCGCACCGCGCGCCGTCCCGGCACGATATTCGTCCCACATGCTTTTGTAGTCGCGGGCGCGCGCGAAGGCATCGCGGATCACTTCCTCGACGCCCATCCGCGTCGCCGGATAGCGGCGCGGCTGCCCGGGTATCTGTGGAAAGTTGGCGCGCTTCGGATTCTCGCCGAGGGCGAACTTGATTCCGGGCGGCGCGCCCGGAAAGATGAACTGCGCCAGCGGGCGACCGTATTTGATTTTGACAACGGTGTTCTGACCGCCGATCGCATTGCCGGAGCCGTGCAGGAGGTTGAGGGTCGTGGCGCCGCCCGCCAGCTCGCGGTAGAGATCAATGTCGGTCGGGTTCAAAACATCTTCAATGCGCGCCATCGAGGTGACGGACAGCGTGAGCTCATTGATCGCGTCCATCATCGAGTGGGAATGTGCGTCAATGATGCCGGGCATGACGTATTTCCCGGTCGCGTCAATCACGCGCGCGCCCGCGCCGGCCTGCAAATTCCCTCCGACGGCGGCGATCTTGCCGCCCCTGATCAGAACGTCGGAGCCGGCGAGCGTGCCGCGCGTGACGGTCAGAATGGTCGCGTTGCGGATCAGCGTCTCGCCGGTCGCCGGTGTGTTGGCCGGACGCGACGGCGGCGGTTGTTGGGCGCCGGCCGTCGCGCCGAGCACGGCCAGCGCAATGATGAATGCGATCAACTGTCTCATCTTGATCTCCATGAGATTACTCTCACTTCACACCGCTTCACCGTTAAAGTTGGGGTGGAGGCGTCGGCGAGGGCGCCGGTGGCGCAGTTGCCGGTGGCGCCGTTGACGCGGGCGGCGTCGCGCCACCGGCATCAGGGCGCGTGCCCGTGAATGATCCGGGACTGCGACCGACGATCTGCACCGTGCCGCGCATCTCGTTTCCGGTGATGGCGCCGGTAAAGGTTGCCTCGGTAGTCTGACCCCCGATGGTGACGGGCACGGTGAAGCGTATATCGCCGGACGAACCGATCGAGCCATTAGCGATCTGGGCCGAGCCGAGCGTGCCCTGAATCGAACCCTGAAGGCGCTCGCCCTGCTGCTGCAGCGTGAGTGTAATGGTCGCCTCCGATTCGCCGACGCCGCCCGTATTGACCACGAGCGTCCAGTTGCCGGAGGCGCCCGCCGCACCGGCCGGAGACGGAACGACCGGCTTCAGGTCAACCGGACGCCCGTCAATGAACACATGACTGATGCGCCGGTTGCGATCGAAGATATCGCCGCGCGTGATGGTCAGGTTGGCGATCTTTCCCGTCTCGATCGAGCCCAGCCGGTCGGCGACTCCCAGAATCTCCGCCGGACGTAGGGTCAGAGCACGCACGGCCTCATCGCGGGAGAGTCCGCTCTCGACCGCCTTCTGGGTATTGGCGAGATAATCCGCCATGTTCGTGAGCGCGCCGGATTGAAAAGCGAAGCGGACGCCGCTCGTCGCCAGTCTGGCCGCCGTTTTGGGAGCCTCGGCGCGCTCGCGCAAAACGCGCAGCGGTTCTGGATCAGCGTCGGCTGAAACGGCTGTCGTCCGTCGTGGAAAATTCAGCGAGAGCAGCACGGGGGTGTTGGTGGCGCGCAGGCGTTCCGCCACCTTCCAGGCTTCAGTACCGCCGGCAATGATCACGCGGATATTAAACTCCTGCGCCAGATCGAGCGCGCGGTTGATCTCACGCTCGCTATCCGCCTGCATCACTGCGGGCATTTCGCGCGCCAGTACGGGAAGCAGCGCGGCGAGCGATTTATCCTGTTCGGGGCGACGCATGCCGCGCGGGCTTTTCTGGTACAGCTCGTGCGCTTCGCGGTAGCGGCGCGCGTCCAGCAGCATCTGCCTGATCGAAGAGAAGACGCCCATCAGCGAGCCCGGATAGCCTCCCGTACGGAGCGGCGTAAAGCCCACATGAAGGGCGACGGGCGAACGCACGATCATCTGCTGCGGCGTGTCGCCAGCGAGGTTGATGAGCGCCGACTGGCCCACGAAGATGCCTTCGCGCGGGGCGGTGAGCGCTGCTGTCAGGCCGGCGTTGCGCGCCGCTTCGATCTGATCGCCGCCCGGACGAATGATGTCCGAGGCGATGATTTCGGGTTGGAGGCCGGGCGGCTGCGAAGAATTCGGAGATGATACGGCCGGTGGCTGCGCAGAGAGACCAATCAACGCGAGCTGGCTCTGAGCGCCGCCGCCGCTACGCGGTGTCGGGGACGGCTGCGGAACGCCAAGCGTGGTGTTGGCATCGATCAACCCCGGGTAGACGGTCAGACCCGTGCCGTCGATGACGCGCGCATCCGCCGGCGCGCTGACATTGGGGCCGACGGCGGCGATCAAGCCATCGCGAATTACCACGGTGCCGCGTTCGATCGTGGGCCCCGCGACGGTCACGACGCGCGCGTTGGTGATCGCGTAGGTGTCTGTCGCGCTCCGCTGCGCGCTTACCCGCTGTGGCGGAAACGGCGCGAGCGCCATCATGACGATCAGCGTAGAAGCGATGATGAGCGTGCCGGTGAGGCGCATGAAACGATTTCGCATAGAGCTTTAATTCTTCGTAAGCGGTCAGCAGTCAGCCTTCAGCTATCAGCTAACATACAGAAGAGAGCGCCGGCGTCCGGCGCGTCCCGGCACGCGCGCCATGACAGCTCGACACCGCACATGACCGGCTGACCGCT
>JANOGZ010001141.1:0-7871 GCA_031406255.1 Pyrinomonadaceae bacterium
CCAGTTGGTGGTGCAGGCCGAGCAGGGCCTCGAATTGAGCGCCGTCGCCGAGGTGCTCAGGCTCGAGCGCAATCCGGCGCAGCCGCTCGCCGCGCTTCAACTGCTGGATGCGACGGATGAATGGCGCGGGTTGATCTGGGAACCGGCCGCGCCGCGCGCCCGGAAGGTCGAGACAGCGGAAGAAGAAGAAGACAGCGATGAAGATCTCGATCATTGAACGTGAGGCCCTCGATCTTCCCCGTGTGATCGGGCAACAACCGTAAAGCTTGAATATCTGACTGCCAGCAGCCGCCGACGAACTACCTGGAAAAGCTTTCTCCCGTATTGTCTTTGCGTAGCGATGTGGTGCATCATTAGCCAGCAGATAATTTCCGGCGCGCATATTTAGCGAACTCTTCCCCGCCGTTTGAAGCGATGGGCGGAAGAATATTCCTCCCCGCAGAACCGCATAGTATTGGGAGTGGAGCAGCCGTGGCGGCAACGACAGAGAAAACAGGGCAGCAAGGAAGGACCGAGGAGGTAGCCGAGACCGCCGCCGTCGCCGTCGCCGAAGCGGCGTGGCCGCAGACGCGCGCGATCTTACGCGTGATCTTCATCGTCCTGGCAGTCGCCGGCGTCCTCTGGATTCTGCACTCCCTCGAGGGCGTCATCCTGCTGGTCGTGCTGGCGATCTTCTTCGCTTATCTGGTCGCGCCGCTGGTCGATTTTGTCCGGCGGCCGCTGAAAGTGCGCGGGCGCGAGCACATCATGCCGCGCGGGCTGGCCATCGGAGTCGTCTACTTCGCGATGTTCGGCTCGCTCGGAGTCACCATCTATCTTCTGGTACCAAGACTCGGCCATCAAATCGCGCAGTTCGCGCAGCAAGCGCCCACCTATCTCGTCACGGCGCGCGGGCAGGCACAGAGCCTGAACAGAATCTACCAACAGCTTCAGCTTCCGCCGGCGGCCCGTGACGCTGTCACCAGCGCGGTGACGCGTGTCTTTGAAGGCGCGCAGGAATATGCCCAGCAGGCCGCGACGGGCATGGTCGGCTCGCTTGTATACCTCCCATGGCTGATCCTGATTCCGATCCTGGCCTTTTTTCTCCTCAAAGATGCGGAGAGTTTTCGCCGCTCCGCGCTCGAGATGCTTCCGCGCGGACGCCTCCGCTGGCGCGGCGACGAATTTTTTCAGGATGTCAACAGCACTCTCGCCGCGTACATTCGCGCCCAACTGATCGCCTGTTTCCTGATCGGTACCGTCTGCACGATCGGATTCGCGATCATCGGTGTTCCCTACTGGCTCGCGCTGGGCGTGATCGCCGGGCACCTGGAATTTATTCCGCTCGCCGGCCCCCTCACCGTGGCGGTGATGGCGGTGGTGGTCGCCAGCTTCCACTCTCCGGCGCAGGCTGTCGTGGTGTTTTTATTCCTCGCGATCCTGCGCATCATCCACGACTACGTGGTCTACCCGCGCATCGTCGGTCACGGCATCCATCTTCATCCGCTGGCGGTGGTGCTGGCGATCTTGTGCGGAGAGGAACTTGCCGGATTGGCGGGGATATTCCTGGCGATTCCGGCGATCGCCATCATTACGGTGACCTATCGCCACTGGCTTGAGCATAAGGGCAGCTCAGGCCTGGTGGCCGATTTTCTGAAACCGGCCGAGCAGGCCGTGACGGCGCCGCCGTCGTCAGAGGATCGTGCGCCGGCGCCGGCGCCGGTCCAGTCACACCCGCCCGCGCCGGCGCCGAACGCTTCCCCGCAACCGGCCGCGACCGACGCCTGATCCAGCTCATGCCCGCCCGACTCTAATGAACCGCGCGCGTCTGTTCCATCAACTCGATGAAGCGCTGAAAGTGATGCGCCGCATCATGCGGCCCCGGTGCGGCTTCCGGGTGATACTGCACGGAGATGATCGGCAACTGCTTATGGCGCATGCCTTCGACACAGTTGTCGTTGAGATTGATGTGCGTCACTTCCACGTCCGTCGGCAGGCTTTCGGCGGCGACCGCAAAGCCGTGGTTGTGTGCGGTGATTTCGATTGATCCCGTGAGCTGATCTTTGACGGGCTGGTTACCGCCGCGATGGCCAAAGGGAAGTTTATACGTCTTCCCGCCAAAAGCGCGCCCGAGCAACTGGTGGCCGAAACAGATGCCGAAGGTCGGCACGCCCGATGCAATCACCCGGCGTATCTCATCCACCACCGCCGTCATCGAGGCTGGATCGCCCGGCCCGTTCGAGAGAAAAATACCATCGGGTTGGAGCGCGAGCGCTTCCGCCGCGGGCATCGACGCGGGCACCACCGTGATCCGACAGCCCCGGCGCGACAGTTGGCGTAAGCTGTTCGCCTTGACGCCGAAATCGTAGCAGATGATATGAAAGCGCTCCGCGCCCGCGGCCCCCACCTCATACGGCTGCCGGCAGGTGACGATGCTCGCCAGTTCCCTGTTCTCCATCGGCGTGACGGCGCGCGCTTTCTCGATCAGGCTTCGCTCATCCAGATCAACCGTCGAAAGACAGGCGCGCATCGCTCCCTTGTCGCGGATGTGACGGACGAGGGCGCGCGTGTCGACGTGGTCAACGGCGACGATCTTCCAGCGTTTCAGATAAGCGTCGAGCGTTTCTTCGGCGCGCCAGTTCGAGGCCGTGCGGCTCGCCTCGCGCACCACGAAGCCTTCCACCCACGGCCGCGCCGATTCCGCATCCTCGTGGTTGACGCCGTAATTGCCGATCAACGGATACGTCATGCACACGATCTGACCGGCGTAAGAAGGGTCCGTCAGCACCTCCTGGTATCCTGACATCGAGGTGTTGAAGACCATCTCACCGCAGACTTCACCCTCTGCTCCCCAGGAGCGTCCGCGAAAGTTTCGGCCGTCTTCCAGCACGAGCAGCGCGCTTTTCGATTCTTTCATTTGATGATCAGGCCACTGAAGTTTGTCGGGATGGGCGCGCCGGTCGCGATATTGAATAATGCTGCTCGGCCGAACGCGTGCGGCTGTTTCTTTAAGCCTGTGAGCGCAGAAACTGTTGCGCTTCATTGAGCCAGCGTTTTTCGGCGCGATATTTGTAAGCGGGCGCGGTCTTGACCGCTTCGATACAGGCTTGCATTGACTCGGCGGCTTCGCGCGGGCGACCCAGTCCCGACAGCGCGCGGCCCATCAGATAGAGTCCTTCCGGGTCGGACTGGCGCACGCCGAGAAATCGTTCGAGCGCTTCGCGCGCATCATCAAACTGCCCGGCCACCAGGTAGGTCGCGCCGATTTCACGCCAGATTTCATGCTGCGCGTGTTGCGCATCGCGCACGACAACCTGCTCGAAATGCTGAATCGCCTCGGAGAGACGGTTCTGCTCGCGGCCGATATGCCCAAGTTGGTAATGAGCATCCACCTCCTCGGCGTCGATCTCAACGGCGCGCTCGAAGCGTGCGCGGGCCTCGTTCAGTTCTTTCCGCTGGAGATGAATCAGGCCCAGATTGTAGTGCGCCGAGGCGTCGGCCGGGTTGAGCGTCGCCGCTTCCAGATTCTGCCTGAAGGAGGCGCGCGCGCGTTGGGTGCGCGTAAATTCGCTGATGTAGCCACGCAGCAGAAAGAAGAGCAGCAGCAAAAGAAAAGGAGAGGCGAAAACGACGCTGAACAGCGACCAGAGCGGCGACGTGATGAACATGATCGCGCCGCCCGCCAGCAGAACCGCCGCGGCGCGCAGCCAGGAGAGGCGAAACACCTCGCGCACGGCCACGATCGTAAATAGCGTCAGGAAAGGAAACCGCAGCAACAAAGCGATGCTTTCCAGATGAATACGTGGATCGGCCAGCAGCGCTTCCGGCACCTCGCGCTGCCACTGCGCGGCGGTCGCCAGCGATTGCTCGATCCAGGCCGCTTCGGCGCCGCTCGCTCTGACGAGAAAAGCCAGCGGCAGCGCCGCGACGCTGGCCGCCGCCGAAGCGTAAAAAATGGTCGCCGCGGTCGCCGTGTATTCCTGCTGCAACGCCAGCTTAAAACTGGCGCGCCGCTCGAATAAATTGGCGACAAAAATGATGGCCGGCACGAAGACGAGCGCCATGAATAAGAGCGATCCGGCCGAGCTCAGCAGGATGCCGAGCGAAGCGAACGCGCCGTGCGAAGCCGCCCGCAGGCTGCCGGCGAGATATGGCCACTGCACATAGAGTGTGTAGAGGGCCTGCGTGAGGAGCGCCAGAAGGGCCGCCAGTCCGAGCGGCGCGCGGCCATCGCGCACCTCGCTCATCCCGCGTGCGGGCGCGTAAAACATCATCAGAAATGGTCGCAACCAGTCGCTCATTACCCTCCTTGTTGAGTGACAGAGAGCAGCCTGCGCTCGTACTCGATATCTTTTAGCCCGGAACTCCCGGCCGTTCAGCGCACTTTATCTTCTTCAGCGGCTTCCGGCGTTTCTGTATCTCCCGCCGGAGAAGCGCTCGGCGCGACCGCTTCGTATTCTGTTTCATGCGAGATCACGCTCGCTTCCGAGATCGGCCAGTAGCGAAACAGCGCTTTGCCGTAGATGTACTTTTCCGGCACCAGTCCCCAGTATCGCGAATCGCTCGAATGATCCCGATTATCCCCCATCACAAAATAGTAATGCTCTTTGACGATCACGGGCGAGTGATCGATGCGCGCGACATTGAGGCGCGGATCAAGGTACGATTCGTCGAGTTCCTGACCGTTGACGAGAATGCGTCCGTCGCGCACCTCGACCATTTCACCCGGCAGGCCGATGACGCGTTTGATGTAGCTTTTCGACGGATCATCGGGAAACCAGAAGACGACGATATCACCGCGCTCGAGCTTCGGCAGTCCGTAATAAATCAATTTGTTGACGAAAATTCTCTCACCGTCGTGCAGGCGCGGCAGCATCGAGGTGCCTTCGACCTTCACGGGCTGCACGATAAACACGACCGTCAACGCGGCGACCATCAAAGCGAAAATCAGGTCACGCACGAGGAGCCGTGTTTCCGCCCAGAAGTGTCGGCGCGAGGCTTCTTCAGGCCGGTGAATCTCGATGTCGCGATCGTCATCAATGGTGATGTCCCCAAATTGCGGGACGCGCCGAGTTTTATTATTGAACATAAATCCTATCGTTTCCCCGCGCGCGAACCTGCGGGTTCGCGCGCCTGCTTTCGGAATTTCGAGGTTAGCCGCGCCCGGCGCGCTTTGTCAACGCCAGGCAAACACCGCCCGGCTCGAAGCCGCGTACTGCTTGACAGCGTTTGCCGCGCGTCTCTATTATCGCCTTGTAAAGTGTTGCCACTCTTACACAAATCCCTTCTCAGGCGGGGCGCAAAGACGGAGGCTAAGGAAAGCGTGATCAAACTCGACATCGTTAACCGTGTAGCGGAGCGTACGGGCGTACCTAAGATGAAGGCCGAGCAGGCCGTGGATGCTCTCTTCCACTCCATGAAGGAAGCGCTCTCGCGCGGCGAGCGCATCGAATTACGAGGCTTCGGCGTCTTTGTTGTTAAACCACGCAAACGCGGCGTCGGACGCAATCCGCGCACGGGCGAGGAAGTCGCCATCCCTTCGGGCAAAACCATCCGTTTCAAGCCGGGCAAAGAACTACAGGCGCATGATTTCGAAGACAAGATGGAGACGGCCGACGCGGAATCACAGCCGGCCGCCACCCCGTCGCTCACGCGGGATGGCGAATACTAAAAGTGGAGCCCTCGGCCGGGAGGCCACGGACGGACAATGGCCCCGGCAAAACGCTCACAGCTGCGGCGTTCATACGATCTTGGCAGAATCTATTCAGTCGCCTCCGCCCTTCATCGAGCATCACGCAGCTTTCGCACGCCCCCGGGCGGCAGCACCTCACCGGCCAACCGTTGGCGAATGGATGCGCCACCTGTCGCTTTTTCTGGCGACGGCGCTGACGGCCACGCACGCCGGCATCCTCCTCGCCATTACGGATGCAAACGCCCTTGAACCCGCCATCGCCCCGCCCGTGACGTGGCTTGACTACCTTCTTTTCATCCCTTTTTATTACGCTCAAGTGACAAACGCGGTCGTCGCCCATGCGCTTGCGTATCCGCCGCTCATCGTCCAGGGCGTAATCTTTGCCGTCGCGCTCCTCGCGATTCTCCTCGCCCACGAAGCCGGACACTACGTCGCCTGCCGGCGTTACGGTGTGGCGGCCACGCTGCCGTTTTTTATCCCCGCGCCGCCGCTGTTCCTCGCCGGAACTTTTGGCGCTTTTATCAAGATCAAGTCGCCGATCCCCTCTCGCCGCGCGCTTTTTGACATCGCCATCGCCGGGCCGCTGGCCGGCTTCGCCGTGATCGTGCCCGTCGCCATTGCCGGGGTTCTGACGGCCCATCCGCCCGCGACGCCGCTTCCCTCCGAAGGACTGATCATCTTTAACGACCCGCCTCTGCTGCGCCTCCTGGCGGGCGCATTCGGCGTCGATCTGCTCAAAATCGCCCCCAATCCCTTTTACTTCGCCGCGTGGATCGGGCTGCTCGTGACGAGCCTGAACCTGCTGCCCGTCGGACAACTGGATGGCGGACATGCCGCTTATGCCGTCTTTGGCGCGCGGACGCACAAATGGCTCGGGCGCAGCGCCTTCGTCACGATCCTCGTGCTCGCGCCGCTCGGGTGGGTCTGGCATGGCACGCTGAGCGGACTCGTCTATGCCCTGCTCTTGTTTATCATGCTGCGCGTGCGTCACCCGCAGGCGACGGATGAGACGGACCTCTTAGCGCACGTGCGAATACGCCTCGCGATCGCCACGCTGATCGTCTTCCTGCTCTCGTTTACGCCGTTTCCGATCACGATTATCTGAGAGTCAATCAACCGGACGGCGCATCGCAAAGGATGATCTCAGCGCCGCGCGCGCGGCGCCGCGATCGATCCGGCCTGAGAAGCGTGCCCGTCCCATTCTCTGACGAGAAACGGGTACAGCATCCGCGGCTCACTCGAAAAGCACGGCGAGACCTCCGGCGAAGCGCAGGGTGTCCAGGAAACCGGAGGCGGCAGTGGCGGGGGAGGCGGTGCGGGGGCCAACGCGCGCTCGGAGCATCCTCCGGTATGAACGCCGCGCTGTGGTTGGACGTCGCGGTCCAGAAGAACAGCGGTTGTGACGCCAAGCGTGAAGGTAAGAAGCGCGGCAGCGAGACGCATCAGTAGCGCCAGGGATAGCATTGATTTCTTCCTCCTTTTGTGAAGGAATGATGCCGACCTTTGCTGCCAGGTTCGCCTGATTGAGAAATTTATGCGCCGCCGACCGCCGGCAGCCATCCTTTGAGTTCGCGCACGACGACCCGCGCTCCGATCCTGCTGATCGGCGACTTTTAAATCAGCTGTCGCCGCCTTACTGCCTTTAATGCTTTGCGGGGAGACTAAAACGAAACGCTATAGCTCGCCCCGGGATTGCGCCCCCGCTCGAAGATGACGCCGAACTGATGCCGCCCGCGGGTGTAGTTGATGAGCGGCTGGACGCGCACGCCGTCAAAGAGAATCGTTGAACTCCAACGCTCACTAAAGCTGATGTTCAAACCACCGATCAGTCGGAAACGATCTTCAAACGTGCCGTATGCCGCCCCGATATAAGGCGCAATGGGCAGGCCCGTGGCGTGCCTTAGATTCTTGCTCAACGTCGCATAAAACGATTGACCGAAGGGCGTGCCGATCCGGTCGGAGCTTGTGCCGAGAATCAGTGCCGGGCGCGTGTGCGTCTCGGTCACAGCGACGATGTTTGCTAACGGGCTGACCTTTCCGGCCAACGGATTGTATTCCACTCCGGCGGTGAAGCGCGGATGAAACCTGTAGGTGAGAGTGTTACGCCATCTCGCCCGATCGATCTGGTTCGAGATGACGCGCACTCCGTAGGTCCACTTCTCTGCGTCTGGTTGTCCTGTCCCGCTCACGGCGCGACCTT
>JANOGZ010001150.1:0-2179 GCA_031406255.1 Pyrinomonadaceae bacterium
TTTCTCCTGAAGATCACCACGCCGAACACCAGGATCGATGATAAAGGAACTTCGATGAGCACCGCCCTTTTCTCAAAATGTACCGCTCTCCTCGGACCGCTTGTTGTGCTGATGACCGCCGCGACGGCCGTTTCGGCGGGCGGCGATTGGACGGACTGGCGAGGCCCGGCCCGCGATGGCATTTCACCCGAAAAAAATCTTCCCGTCAGGTGGTCTCCGACCGGAGAGAACCTGGCATGGAAGGCCCCCTTCGGCGGTCGCTCGGCGCCCATTGTGATGGGTGATCGAGTGTTTCTCCAAAACTCGGTCGGCAAGGGTCAAACGCTGCAGGAGCGCGTCATGTGCTTCAGCGCCGATACCGGAAAAGTGCTGTGGGAGCACCGCTTCAACCTGTACCTGAGCGATGTGCCGCCGCACCGCGTCGGGTGGGCGTCACCCGTCGGCGATCCGGCCTCCGGCAATATTCATGTCCTCGGCGGCGGCGGAACGCTGCTCGCTTTATCTAACGATGGCAAAGTTCTCTGGGAACGCTCGCTCGGCGAAGACTTCGGTTTGCTGACGACGCACGGCGGGCGGACCGTCTCTCCGATCATCGAAGGCGATCTGGTGATCGTCAGCGGTGTGACCTTCGGCTGGGGAAACCAGTCGAACGGCGCACACCGCTTTATTGCTTTCGACAAAAAGAGCGGCGAGACCATCTGGGTCAGCGCGCCGGGTGGACGTCCCTATGATACCACCTACTCGCCTCCCATCGTCGTCACCGTGAACGGCACGCGGCTGCTTATTCAGGGAGCAAGCGATGGCAACGTTCATGCGGTGAAACCGCAGACCGGCGAGCCCGTCTGGAAATACGAGATCAGCAAGCGCGGCATCAATACCGGCGTGGTCGTCAAGGACACAACCGCGATCGTCACGCACAGCGAGGAGAATCTCGATTCGAGCGAGATGGGGATGGTCGCGGCCATCGACGCCTCCGCCAGGGGAAACATCGGCAAGGGCCAGATCAAGTGGAGCGTGAAAGGATTTCAGGGCGGATTTTCTTCGCCGGTGATTGACGGAGACCGCCTTTATCAGATTGATAATGGCGCCAACCTCGGCGCCTTCGATATCGCCACCGGCAAACAACTCTGGCTGCAAAATCTCGGCGCCATCCAGAAAGCCTCTCCCGTGCTGGCCGACGGCAAGCTCTATGTCGGCACCGAAAATGGAAAGTTTTTTATTCTCCGGCCGGGCCCGACCGCGTGCGAGATTCTGGACGAAGATCAGCTGGGAACAGAAGCCGCGCCGGAAGCGATCATCGGCTCGGTCGCCGTCTCCAATGGACGCGTGTACCTGGTGACCGACACGGCGCTCTACAGCATCGGAACGAATCGGGCCGCCACATCTTCTTCTTCACCTTCTTCGCCGTCCGGCCAGCAGGTTCAGGATCGCCCGGCTCCGGATGCGGCGGTCGCCCATGTCCAGGTAGTTCCGACCGAACTGATCCTCAAGCCCGGGGAGAGTGTTCGTCTTCGGGCGCGGCTTTTCGATGACCGTGGACGTTTCATCCGCGAGGAACGAGCCGTCTCATGGTCGCTCGATCAGCTTCGCGGCAATGTGTCGGAGACGGGGCAGTTCACCGCCGCCACGGATACGGTCGCCCAGGCCGGTCAGGTGAAAGCGACCTTCGGTCAAACGGCGGGAGCAGCGCGGGTGCGCGTCGTCACGCTGCTGCCCTGGAGCGAGAATTTCGATTCTCTGGCGGTGGGCGCTGTTCCCGCTCACTGGGTCAATACGGTCGGCAAGTTCGCCGTGCGCGAAGTGGATGGCAATAAGGTGCTCGTCAAGACGACCGAAGGATCTTCGTTGATGAGTCGCGCGCGCGCCCTGATGGGGCCGTCGGACTGGTCGAATTACACCGTCGAGGTGGATATCCGGGCGACGGAGAAGCGCCGGCAGATGGGCGACGCCGGAGTCGTCGCACAGCGGTATGCGCTCGTCCTGTATGGCAATAGCCAGCGACTGGAGCTACAGCCCTGGCAGCCCGAAACCGAGCGCACCGTGACCATTCCATTCACATGGAAGCCGGACACATGGTATCGCGTCAAACTCCAGGTCGAGACGCTGGCGCGAACGCATTGGTGGAGGGCAAGGGTCGCCCGGTGTGCGCAGTCATCATTGGCTTCGACGGCGACGTGCT
>JANOGZ010001151.1:0-1113 GCA_031406255.1 Pyrinomonadaceae bacterium
GGCACGGAGTTACGCACCCTCAAGGGGCATTCTTATGCTGTCACATCTGTGGCGATCAGTGGGGATGGGAAGACGCTGGCCAGCGGCAGCTCTGACACGACAATCAAGCTGTGGGACATGGCGACCGGCACGGAGTTGCGCACCCTCACGGGTCATTCTGATAGTGTCGAGTCTGTGGCGATGAGCCCGAGTGGCAAAACTCTTTTCAGCGGTAGCTTTGATGGGAGCATTAAGGTGTGGCGGACTGACAGCAGCGCACCGCTCGCCACCTTGATCGCGCTAGATAAGACCGATTGGGCCGTGGTTACAAGAGACGGGCGCTATGACGCCTCGCCCGCCGCAATGGAGTTGATGCACTGGGTCGTTGGCACAGAGGTCATCTCACTCAATCAGTTGAAGGAGCGATACTACGAACCCAACCTACTGCCTAAGTTACTCGGCTACAACAAAGAGCCGTTGCGCGACATCAGTGCCTTTAAAGATGTCAAGCTCTACCCGGCCGTCTCTTACGAGCCGCCCCCGCCCGGCAGCACAAAGCTCGACTTGAAGCTGACGGACAGGGGCGGGGGCATCGGGCGCGTACAGGTCTTCGTCAACGGGAAGGAGATCACCGCCGACGCCCGCGGCTTAGGGTTAGACAAGAAGGCTGCTCAGCCAAAGTTGGCCGTTGACCTTGCGGGCGCGCCTTACATCGCCGGGCAGCCGAACGAGATACGCGTCGTGACGTGGAACGTTGAAGGGTACATCGCTAGCCGCGGCGAAGTTAAATCATGGACTCCGGCGGGCACGGCGGAGAAAACCGCGCCCCAGCTTTACGCCATCGTCGCCGGCGTCTCGAAATACTCCTCGCCCTCCATCAATCTGCGCTTCCCCGACAAGGACGCCGCCGACATCGCCAGGGCGCTTGAGATCGGGGCTAAACGCTTGTTCGGCGCGGAGGGCGCGCACGTCACGCTTTTCAACACTTCGGGCGACGAGCGCGCCATCGTCCCGCGCAAAGCCAACCTCAAAAAAGCCTTCGACGAGGTCGCGCGCAAAGCCCGCCCGTGGGACATCTTCGTCGTCTACCTGGCGGGGCACGGCACGGGCCAGGAGGGCAGCGATTCCTACTTC
>JANOGZ010001156.1:0-1205 GCA_031406255.1 Pyrinomonadaceae bacterium
CTTCGTGTGGCGAGGTCGCGGTCATGAGACCTTCCTTACTGTGACAGAGCGCCTCTCGGGTGAGACGATTGTAGCACGTCCAACAATTCATCACGTCGCCGACCGTTGATGCTCCCGTCTCGGTGGCGACCAGAGGCCCGCCGAAAGAAAGCGCCCACAGAATTATTTTTAACCTGTGTCGGTATCGCCCGGCCGATCTCGCTTACATAGATGACACCTCCAGTATCGGCAGCAGTCCGCAGGTTTGGTGTCGCCTGCAACCTCGTGTCCACCGACAAGACCTCCGGGAGAGGCAGGCGCATACGCACCGAGGGCGTTCCCCGTCAGCCGGCGGCGCCGTAAGACTCGGCGGCAGCAAAGTTGAAAGGAGAAGAGCATGAATAATCGAATCAGGTCGGCGAAGATAATCGCGGTCAGTGTGTTCTTAGCGATAGCGGCCATCTATGGGGCCGCCGCGCAAGGAGGAGACAATGAGGGGCACTCGGACAGTCGTATTAAAAGGGGTTTCGAGATCGCGCCGGTGCCTCTTAACCTGGAAGGCAAGAACCGCGCGCTGGTGGGCTTAGGTAGCTACATCGTCAACGCGGTGGGCGACTGTAGCGCGTGTCATACCAACCGCTTACCGGAATTCGTGGCGGGGGGCAACCCGTTCCTCGGCCAGCCGGAGCAGATCGATGTGGAGCGCTATCTGATCGGAGGCAGACAGTTCATGGGTGGAACCATCAGGAGCCGGAACCTGACGCCCGATCCCGCGACAGGGCTGCCAGCCGGTTACACTTCCGAGCAGTTCCTGCAGGTCATGACCACGGGCGAAGATCTCAAGAAGCTGCCACCGCATGTGCCCTCCTTCGAGCACGATCTACTGCAATCCCCGATGCCGTGGCCGGTGTTCCATAAGATGACGGAGCGGGACATTCTCGCGGTCTATGAATACCTGAGATCAATACCCTCTCGACCGGGTTTCCCGCGTCCATAGCTGAGTGTGATCGGCGGCAACCGGTTCGCCGCATGAGCCATCCTCCGGCAGAAAGGAGCATGACCGGCGTGAACGCACCATCCGGCAGACTTTTCATTTGCCTGGTAGTCCTCGTCATCCCAGTAGCCATTGTAGTTCTCGGGATCGCCGCTCCCCCACAGAAGTCGAGCGGCGTGGCGCAGATCCCTGGGCGGGAGAAGCTACCCGGTAAGAACTTCGACCACCCGCC
>JANOGZ010001210.1:0-1614 GCA_031406255.1 Pyrinomonadaceae bacterium
GAAGGTGCGCACCGCGCTGACCTGCGACACACGCTTCGGCATCTGTGACCTCGCCGAGCGCAAGGGAAACGTGCACCAGGTGAGGCAGGAGACGCTCATATTCCTTTCCGGGAAGCCTGGCCGGAAGCCGATTCCTCATCGGCTCAAGCGTACTCAGGGGCATAACGGATTTCCTTTCACTGTTCGCTTTTGCGATTATACCCTCTATATGTGTGCTGGAGCACAGACGGGTTAGATCAGATCGAGTACATTTGTTGTACCTGTTCTTTCAGGATTCATCTCTCGACATCAGGACTTGACTGCGAAACATCTCCTTGTGCCGTCTGCTGGTTTCACCACAGGCTACAGTCAAGGAGCGCGCCAGGTGCCCAATAAGTCTCGACCGCCGCCAATCCAGAACCATCTGCTTGCCGCCCTGCCGGGGAAAGTTTACAAGCGTTTGATCCCCCATCTTGAAACGGTTCGACTGCCATTCATGGAAGTCCTTTATGAGAGCGGAGAACCCATCGAACACGTCTACTTCCCGAACGAGGGGCTTATCTCGCTGTTGGTCGTCATGGAAGATGAGACGCTCAGAGAAATAGGCATCATAGGTAACGAAGGGATGTTAGGCACCGCGGTAGCACTGGGGATGAATACGACCCCGAACCGCGCGCTCATCCGGATGCCGGGCAGCGCCATGCGGATGATGGCTCAGGCGCTGCGAGATGAACTCAGGCGCGGCGGCGCGCTTCAGCACGTGCTGCAACGCTACACCCATGCGCTCTTTACTCAAGTCTCTCAATCGGCGGCTTGCATCGGCTCGCACACGGTGGGTAAACGCCTCTCGCGCTGGTTGATAATGACGCATGATCGTGCGCCCGGAGATGAGTTTGAGATGAAGCACGAGTTCATGGCGATGATGCTTGGTGTGACCCGTTCCGTGGTGACAAGGGCTGCGAGTAGTCTCCAAAATGAGAAGATGATCCATTATACCCGTGGGCAAGTGACGATCCTTGACCGGAGCAGGCTGGAGGCGACTGCCTGTGAGTGCTACGGGGTGGTGAAAGCAGAGTACGACCGTAGCGCGCACACCTCGTGGCTAAGCGCGGTTTGATCGGCGGCTCGCAGAAACAGCGGAGTAGCGAGACTGCGCGCGCGTTTCAAAGATCAAAGTTTCCCATACTGATAACAGAATAGTATGGCTTCAATGAAGAGAGGTGAAAAGCAATGACTACAGCTCCAACAAAACAGGCCGATGCACGCGCAGATGGCATGAAAGAAGAGGAGGGGATGACAGCTCGCCTGAGTGCCCCTTTGCTCACGTTTGATCTTGCGGCTGAAATCGAGCAACTGAAAGGGGAAGAGCATTGGGTGAAGGACGGGCGGATCTCAAAGACTCTGGTGAAGCACTCCGATTTCAGAATCGTGCTGATGTTCATGAAGGCCGGAAAGCTGATGCAGGAGCATAAGACTGACGCGAGGGTCTCGATCCATGCCCTCAGCGGACGACTGCTCATCAAACTCGATGGGCAAACCGTTGACCTCCCGGCGGGTCATTTACTGGTCCTTGAGAAGGGCCTCTCGCACGATGTCAAAGCCATGGAAGAGAGTGCTTTCCTGCTCTCGATTTCG
>JANOGZ010001217.1:0-1782 GCA_031406255.1 Pyrinomonadaceae bacterium
CCCGTGAACGACCCGCCGGTGGCCAGCGACGGCAGCGCCACGGCGATCGAGGACACGGCAGTTGAAATCACGTTGATCGCCAGCGATGTCGATAATGCGGCCCTGATCTTCTCCATTGTGACCGTCCCGGCCCACGGCACATTGAGCGATGTCAGTGGCAATAAGGTTATCTACACGCCCGATGCCAACTATAACGGCTCCGACTCGTTCACCTTCAAGGCCAGCGATGGTAGCGTTGACTCAAACGTCGCTACCGTCTCAATAGTGGTGTCACCCGTGAACGATCCGCCGGTACTGGCGACCGTGGGCGACAAGATCGTGTCCGAAGGCATGCCGTTGGCTTTCAATTTGAGCGCCACCGACCCGGATGGAGACGCTCTCATCTTCAGCGCCACGGAACTGCCCGCGGGGGCGACGCTCGATCCGACCACTGGCGCTTTCTCCTGGACGCCGACCTTCGAGCAGGCTGGCTCCTACACGGTTACTTTTGTGGTAACCGACCCGAGCGGCCTCAGCGACTCCGAGACGATCACGATCACGGTCGATGACGTTATTCAGAACCTCGGCCCCGACTGTTCGACGGCGCGACCGAGCGTCTCGGAGATCTGGCCGCCGAATCACAAGCAGAAGAAGCTGATCGATATTCTGGGCGTCACCGACCCCGAAGGTGATCCGGTAACGATTACGATCATGCGGATCCTGCAAGATGAGCCGACCAATACGCTGGGTGATGGGACGACCTGGATTGATGGTGGCGGCATCGGCACTTCGCAGGCGTGGGTGCGGGCTGAGCGCAGCGGCACGAAGCGCGTGCCGGGCAACGGCCGGATCTATGAAATCTTCTTTGAGGCGACTGACGGCCGAGGAGGAGTCTGTTCGGGTTCGGTCAAAGTCGGCGTGCCGCACGACCAGGGCAATGGTCATCCGGTGATCGATGATGGCGTCCGCTATGATTCAACGGTCGCCGGAGGGCCATGCCTGAATTGCCCACACTGAGGGTAAGGGCCGACATCTACTGACGGGTTGGCTTCTCCTGTCAGGGCGCCTCGCGCGAGTCGCCTCGCCGGCTGTGCCGCTCCGGGCCACCCTTCGATGGGGGCCTTGGCGACAACTATTCTAAAAGAAAGGGGGTCATCCGGCTCGTACACGAGCAAGGCTCACGGCTTATGTCGTGAGCCTTGTGTTTGTTTTCAGCTCCTATTCACCAACCGAAGCCTGAACCTTTCAGAGTGTTCGTGCACCTTCAGAGGTGAATAAGATCCATCTTACTCAACTTTCGGCCTCGTCTTGATCCGCATCCGACGGCTTCTCGCGTTTGACTCCATGCGGATTCGTCGAGCGCTCGCCGCGTTTGCGGCGCGGCGAGCGTTTGGTTGAGCGGACATTTCCCATGTGATCGACCGCGCGGATCGGCTGCAGGTCTTCCGCATCCCCTTCGGGATCCACGAGCCGCGTCTCGATGCGCTCTCCGTCGATCACCTCGGAGGTCATCACGGTCGGGTCATCGCTCGTCTGCGGCGCGGCCTCGGCCTCATTTTCTCCCTGGTCGCCTTGCGCGAGCGCGCGCTGACGCCCGAAGTGCGCGGATATTTCTTCGGCGGTGGCGCGTCCGACGAAGGGCGCGAGTTCGGCCGGCGAGGCCTGCGCGATGCGTGTGATCGAGCCGAAGCTGCGCAGCAGACGGTTCTTGCGCTTGTCGCCGACTCCGGGGATCGCCGTCAGCTCCGAAGTGAAATCGCGTATCTCGCGCCGCTTGCGGTGATAGGTGACGGCGGCGCGGTG
>JANOGZ010001247.1:0-1112 GCA_031406255.1 Pyrinomonadaceae bacterium
CGAGCAATCACTGCGCGAGAGCTTCAACCAGCAGCGCGGAGAGACGCTGACGCAGAACGAAGCGGCCATTAATTACCGCATCATTCAGCAGGAGATCGAGACCAACAAGGAACTCCTCGAAGGCCTGTTGCAGCGTTCGAAGGAGAATGATGTCGTGCTGGCCGGCATGCCGAACAACATTCGCGCCGTCGATTACGCGATCGCTCCGGTGATCCCCGTCGGCCCGCGGCGGCTGTTGAATATCGCGCTGTCGCTCGTGCTGGCGCTCGCTTTCGGCATCGGTTTCTCGCTCTTTCTCGAATACCTCGACGACACCGTGCGCTCGGTCGATGATGTGGAAAAGATACTGCGCCTGCCCGCCATCGCCGTGATACCCTCGATCGGCAGCCTGCCCAAGCGTCGTCTGCTCTCCGCCGATGCGTCTTCCCAGCAGCGCAACCACGCCAACGCTCATCCGGAAATACTCTTTAATGTAGACACGCGCTCCCAGCTGGCCGAAGCCTACCGGCAACTGCGTACCTCCGTGCTGCTCTCGACCGCCGGACGCGCGCCGAAAACGATCCTCGTCACGTCGAGCGTGCCCTCCGAGGGTAAAACCACGACGGCCGTCAACACGGCGATCAGTCTGGCGCAAACCGGGGCGAGCGTCTTGATTATCGACGCCGACATGCGGCGGCCGCGCCTGCATACGATCTTCGAAACGAAAAGTCACCAGGGCCTGAGCACGATCCTGTCGAGCGAAATGGGTGAGGCTGAAGTGCTCGCGCTCATCGAACGACACGAGTCGACCGGCCTTCATGTGCTCGGCGCGGGCTCGATCCCGCCCAACCCGGCCGAGTTGATCGGCTCAGAACAGATGCGACGGCTCCTCGCGACCCTCGAATCCACCTTCAAATATATCGTCATCGACTCACCCCCGGTCGCTTCCTTCACCGACGCCGTGCTCGCCGCATCAATGGTCGATGGCGTGCTGCTGGTCGTGCACGGCGGCCGGAGCTCGCGCGACCTCGCCCGCCGCACGCGGCAACTGCTGCAGGAGGTCGGCGCGAAGATTTTCGGCGTCGTGCTCAACAACGTCAACCTGCGCTCGCACGACTACTACTATCACGGCT
>JANOGZ010001273.1:0-3212 GCA_031406255.1 Pyrinomonadaceae bacterium
CGAGCCTGATCTGTGGACAAGTTTTCAAAACGGGCAAAATCTTTTGCCATTGGTCATCGGTTAGCTCAACTGTCATCATGTAGAACAGTTTAGTTTCTTTATGTCAACACAACCTAGAGCGATGCGGCGCCCGCACCCGTCGTCCAACCCCAGGGGCGGCCTCCGTCGCTTGCCAACCTTTCACGAAGCGTGGGGGAAGCCTCCTCTCTTACGCCTCATTATCTTCCTTATCTGCCCGCGGTTCCGCGCCGCGCCCACCACCACTACTGCTGACCGGTCCCCCGCCCCCTCCTCCGGCGCCGGCCGAGGCCGTCAGCGGTTTCCCGCTCGCTTTACGGATGCGGCGGTCACGCAGCTTATCCGCGCGTCGACGGTCTTCATCAACGCGCACGGTGAGATAGCGTAAGACCTGATCGCTGACGCGCATGCGGCGTTCGAGTTCGGCGATCTCGCGTCCTGATCCCTCGATTTCGAAAAGCATATAAACGCCTTCGGTTTTACGACCGATATGGTAAGCGAGCTGGCGCCGCCCCATGTTTTCGATTTTGGTGATCGTGCCGCCCTGATCGACGACCGTGTTTTGCAGATGTTCGCTCAGGCGTGTGACTTCATCGTCGGCCGCGTCCGGATCAACGATAAAGACGACTTCGTAGGTTCTCTGGGCTGCCAAATTTCATCCTCCTTTTGGATGTCTAGCCTCATCCTCACGTGATGAAGCAAGAAGGGAAGTGGAGCCATCAGCATTCATCCATCAGCTATCAGCAAAAGATAAAAAGCTGAAGGCTGACAGCTGAAGGCTGACAGCTAGTTATATTGTGACATTGCTTTATCAATACCGTCTCTGAGAACGGCGCGAAGCGCTTCGGCGCTTCTCTCCAAAACTTTCTCAACTTCCGGGCGCGCGCCGGGCGGAAATTTTTCCAGTACGAAGCGCGCCGCGTCGCTGATCGGATGTGCGGGCTGAATCCCGATCCGCAGGCGAATGAATTCATCCGTCTTAAGGGCGGCGATAATGGACTTCAATCCCTTCTGGCCACCGCTCGAGCCGCGCGGGCGCAGACGTATCGCGCCGAACGGAAGCGCCAGATCATCGCTGATTACGATCAGATCCTGCGCCGGCTTCAAGAGTTCGCGTTTGCGCACCAGACATGCCACGCTCTCGCCGCTCAGGTTCATGTAGGTCTGCGGCTTGACGAGTTCGACCGCCGCGCCTTCGATTTCCGCACGCCCGACCAGCGCGCGACATTCGGCGCGCCTGACGTCCCGGCCCGCTTCGCGCGCCAGCAAATCAATGAGCATGAAGCCAAGGTTGTGGCGCGTCCACTCATACTGCGGGCCCGGATTGCCCAGGCCAACGATCAGCCGGGAAGAAGACATAAGACACCGCAGGTAAGAATAAACCGGACGGGCGCGAGGGGGCTGCTGGAGCCAGCGCCACGCCTGTATCGCCACAGCCGTGGCTCTCGCGCCACGCGCCGGTCGACAGTCTTACTCGCCTTCCTCGTCTTCCTTCTTGCCCTTGCCGATAACTTCAGGCTCGGTCGGGCCTTCCTCAACCGCGGCGACCACCTCGACCGGCTCCTCACGCACCACGCCGATCGTGGCGATGACCATTTCGGGGTCTTCGAGGATTTCGATGTTTTCGTTAACCGGAATGTCCGAGACGTGTAAGACGTCGTGGACGCCAAGATTCGAGACATCCACGTCAATCGCATCGGGAATGTCGGCCGGGCGGCAGCGGATTTCGATCTCGCGAACCGTCTGTTCGAGCACGCCCTCTTGTTCGCGCACGGCGTGGGGTTCGCCCACCAGATGCAGCGGCACGGTGACTTCGACCTTCTCCCCGTGCACCAGCCGACGGAAATCCGCATGCAGCAGACGGCCGTGGACAGGGTCGATCTGGCGGTCGAGAAATAATACCTCGCTGGCGCCGACGCCCTCGACGTCGAGCGTAAAGATCGTATTATGCCCCGTATCCGAACGAAGGATCGCCGCTAATTCGGAGAGCGGCGCGGCGGCGGCAACCGCTTCGCCATCGCCACCGTAGAGGGTGAACGGCACGAGCCCGTTACGACGCAGCCGACGCGCATCATTTTTGCCGCGCCCTTCGCGCTGCTGCGCGCGGACAGTGATCTCTTTTCTTTCTGCCATACTTTCTATCGCTCTCTCTGCAGCTCAAGGTTAAAGTTTTTGCCCTTTTTCAAACGAAGAGCGAGGAGACGCTCGTCTCCTCATGGATCGACTTGATCGCTTTCGCCAGAAGCGGTGCGATGCTCAGTATTTTTATATTCGCAAGTTCACAGGCGCACTGATTTAAGGGGATCGTATTGGTGGTGACCAGCTGATCGAATCCCGATTTCGCTAATTGCTCGCAGGCGCGACCCGACAGCACGGCGTGCGTGAAACAGGCGTGAATACCTTTGGCTCCTGCCTCTTTCAGCGCGCGCGCGACCTTGGTCAGCGAACCGCCCGTATCACACATGTCGTCGACGATCAGGCAGTTGCGTCCGCGGACATCGCCAACGACGTTCATCACCTCCGCGACGTTGGCCTTCTCGCGCCGCTTATCGCAGATCGCGAGTTTCGCATCGAGGCGCTTGGCGTAAGCGCGCGCGCGCTCAGCGCCGCCCGTATCCGGCGCGACGACCGTCAGATCGGGCAGAGGGTTCGCCTGGTAGTGGCCGATCATGACCGGCGCGGCATACAGGTGATCGACCGGAATATCAAAGAACCCCTGAATCTGCGCGGCATGAAGGTCCATCGTCAACACACGATGCGCTCCGGCGGTCGCGATCAGATTCGCGACCATTTTGGCCGCAATCGGCACGCGCGGGCGATCCTTTTTATCCGAACGCGCGTAACCGTAATAAGGCACCACGGCCGTGAGCCGCTCGGCCGATGAGCGGCTGAAAGCGTCGAGCATCACGAGCAACTCCATCAGATTCGCATCCGTCGGCGGGCACGTCGGCTGGACGATGAAGACATCGCCGCCGCGCACGTTTTCCATGATCTGGAAATTGAACTCGCCGTCCGAGAAGCGCTCCGCGGTGGCGCTGCCCGGATCGCAACTCAGATAATTACAAATCTCTTCGGCCAATGCGCGATTGGCGTTGCCGTTGAAAACTTTGATGCCGCCGGTCGTTCCCATAAATGCAGTGACAAGTGATGAGTGACGAGTGACAAGTTAAAGCGACGAGTGACGGGCAACGAGT
>JANOGZ010001304.1:0-1366 GCA_031406255.1 Pyrinomonadaceae bacterium
CGAGCCGATCTGGCCATTGATGGTGCGGACCTCTTTCCCCGTCGCCACTTCCCACAGCTTGACCGTCCCGTCTTTGCTTCCGGTCGCCAGCCAGTTTCCGTCACGACTGAAAGCAGCGGCGTTAACCGCGCTCGTGTGACCGGTCAGGGTACGCACCTCTTTGCCCGTCGCCAGGTCCCAGATTTTCGCCGTCTTGTCCTCACTCGCCGAAGCCAGCCATTTGCCGTCGGGGCTGAAACTCACGGAATAGACTTCCGTCTCGTGGCCCGTCATCGTGCGCGCTTCTTTGCCCGTCTCCACGTCCCACAGCTTGACGCTCAGGTCGTTGCTCGCCGAGGCCAGCCACTTACCATCAGGGCTGAAAACGACGCTGTTGATGATTTCGGTGTGGCCCGACAGGGTGCGCACTTCGCGGCCGATGCCGACGTCCCAGAGCTTGATCCGGCTGTCGCCGCTGCCGGAAGCGAGCAGGCGACCGTCGGGGCTGAAAGATAGACCGTAGATGTTGCCGGTGTGGCCGGTGAGCGTGCGCACTTTGCGTCCCGTCCCGACTTCCCAGAGCTTGACCCCATTATCGCCGCTTCCGGAGGCGAACCATCGCCCGTCGGGGCTGAAGGTGGTCGTGATCACACCGCTCGCGTAGCTCGCCAGATTGCGCGGCTGCTCGCTGGTCGTCACCTCGCGAAGCTTGACGGTTTTGTCTCCGATACTCGAAGCCTGCCACCGCACATCGGGACTAAAGGCGATAAATTCCAAAGACTCGACTTCCTCACGGGTCGGATCGGCCGGGGTGGCGATCTCGCGCCACGTCGCCACGTCCCAGAGCTTGACCGTCTTGTTCCCGCTTCCGGAAACCAACTGCTTTCCATCGGCGCTAAACGCGACGGCCAGCACCTTGCTGGAAAAACCCTTCAGCGAGCGCGCCTCTTTGCCCGTCGCCGTTTCCCAGATCTTCACCGTCGCGTCAAAGCTTCCGGAAGCAAGCAGACTTCCGTCGAGACTAAAAGCGACAGACTTAACGCGATCCGTGTGACCGCTGAGCGTGCGCAACTCTTTTCCCGTCGCCACATCCCACAGCTTGATCGTGTTGTCTTTGCCTCCCGAGGCCACGATGTGCCCATCGGGACTGAACGCGACGGCGTCAACCCAGTTGGTATGACCCGTCAGCATGCTCAACTCTTTTCCCGTCGCCGTATCCAGGAGTCTGACCTGTTTTTCCACGTTGCCGACGGCTAACATTCGCCCGTCGGGACTAAAAGCGACCGCACTGACGCTACCGCAGCCGGTGAAGCTCCGCACCTCTCGTCCGCTCGTCACTTCCCAGATTTTGACGTTGCCGTCCTTTGACCCGGAGGCCAGCCACTGC
>JANOGZ010001355.1:0-2661 GCA_031406255.1 Pyrinomonadaceae bacterium
CCTCGCTGCCTGTTATCCAGACGCCGCTCGTCAGCTCGGTGGCGATCGGCCTCGTCACGGAATTTCTGCAAGAGAGGCTCGCCCCGCGCGAGATGCGTCACGGCGTGCTGCTCGATATGTATGGCCTCGGGGTATTGATCGAGGGTCAGTCGGGCATCGGTAAATCCGAATGCGCGCTTGACCTGCTCGTGCGCGGCCACCGCCTGGTGTCGGATGATCTGGTCGAGGTGCGACGAATCGAGACTGAGAGACTGCTCGGCAGCGCCCCCGAACTCCTGCGCGAACACATGGAGATTCGCGGTATGGGGATCATCAATATTCGTGACCTGTTTGGGGTTTCGGCCACCACGGGAGCAAAGCAGATCGGTCTCTCGATCAGGCTCGAGCGGTGGGAAGAGGCGAAGGAAGTAGATCGGCTCGGAATAGACGCGCGGACGGTGGAAATCCTCGACGTCAAGGTGCCGCACATGCTGCTGCCGGTCAGCCCCGGAAGAAATCTTTCGACGCTGGTGGAAACGGCCGTGCGAGTTCACCTGCTGCGTGTGCGCGGCTACAATGCGGCGCAGGCCCTGGTCGCGCGGCACGCCGAATTGATCGAGACGGCAAACGAGGGAGCGGACCGCCAGCGACCTGGCGACGGCGACGACGCGGTGAACGAGAAGGTGGCGGATGATGGCCAGGAAAAAGCGCGAAGATGAGGTGGTGACGGCGCCGCGCGCGCCTGACATCGTCATCATCACTGGCCTGAGCGGATCGGGGATGTCTTCCGCGACCAACGCCTTCGAGGACCTCGGTTATTTTTGTGTGGACAATCTGCCGCTCACGTTGCTCCCGACCTTCGCGCGGCTGGTCAGGCCACACGAAGATAAAAAACCGAATATCGAGCGCGCCGCGCTCGTCATCAATATCCGTGAAGGCCATTTCCTCGGCGAGTTTCCCGCACAATTAAGGGCGCTCCGGCGCCGGAGCGGCCTGCGCGTCTTCGTGCTCTTTCTCGAAGCCTCGGATCAGGCGCTGCAACGCCGTTTCAGCGAGACGCGGCGTCCGCATCCGGCCGACACCGGCGACGGGCTGCTCGACGCCATTCGCACTGAGCGCGCAGCGATGGCCGGAGTGCGAAGCCTTGCCGATCACATCACAGACACCTCGGAGCATACGGTTCATAGCCTGCGCCGCCTGCTGGTTGAGCGCTTCAGCCCTGATCTGGAAGGCACGCCGATGCGCGTGCAGGTCATCAGCTTCGGCCACAAGTATGGCGGACCGCGCGATGTGGACCTGCTCTTCGATGTCAGGCATCTCCCGAACCCACATTTCGTGCCCGAACTGCGCGACCTCTCGGGTCATGACCGGCGCGTGGTTGAATACTTGAATGAAAGCGAGGAAGCCCTTGAAACCATCAGGCGCTTCGGCGAGCTGCTGGATTACCTGCTGCCGCTCTACCAACGAGAGGGGAAATCCTATGTCACGGTCGGGATCGGCTGTACGGGCGGGCGGCACCGCTCGGTGATGATCGCCAATACGCTCGCGCGCCGCCTGCGCCGCGCCGGCTTCGATGCCTTATCCGTCCACCGCGACGTGCGTAAGGCGAAAAAGCAGAGGGCAGGGGATCGAGCCCTGAAAGAATCAAGCGCCTAACCACTCTAGAGCGGCGACGCGCTGTCTTGCTGATCGCTCACCGAGTAAATTAGCGGAGTTCATCGGATGACAGAGAACGACGGACAAACTGAGGGGGCGCGCCCTACTTCGCCGCCCGCGGCGGCGCGCCGGATCGCGGGCGTGGTGGTGACACACGGGCAGCTGGCCAACGAGTTGCTGGCGGCGGCGGAGATGATTATCGGGCCGATCGCGCACATTTCTGCCGTGTCCATCGGCTGGCACGATGACGTCGATGCGGCGCGCGATGAGATCGAGCGCGCGATTACTCGCGTTTCGGAAGGGCGCGGCGTACTGGTCCTGACAGATATGTTCGGGGGCACGCCGACAAATATCGCTTCGATGTTTCTCGCCGAAGGCGAAGTGGAGGTGGTCACGGGCGTAAATCTACCGATGGTGATCAAGCTGGCGGGCCAGGCGGGCGATGAATCCCTGGCGGAAATCGCGCGCCGCGTGCGCGATCAGGGGCAGGAGGGAATTTATCTGGCGGGCGAGCTTCTCGCACCCCCGAAATAGCGCTGTATGCTTGAACGGCGAGTGAAGGTGACAAATCGTCTGGGATTACATGCGCGCGCCGCCGCACGGTTGGTGCGGGCGGCCGTGAGCGGCGACGAAAAATCCGTCAATGCACCGTGCTCGCAGATCGCGCGCAAACGGAGGATGGCCTGCAGCAGCGTCGCGAGCGGCAGCACCCACAATACGAGGTAGTACCAGCCCCAGCCGGTGGCGAAGGCAACGACGAGCATTGCGAGGTGGAATCCCAGCACGACCCAGCGATCGCGCCGGGCGGCGTTGCGCAAATGGGTGGAGGTGTCGTCCAGTGGCCGCTGTACCTGTCCAGTCTGCGTGTTGAGCGCCGGGGCGCCGAAGAAATAGGCGTAGGTCTTCCAGGCCGTGAGCCCGAGGAGGTCCTTGCCGAGTTTCTTCAGGAGGTAGCGCCGCCCACGCGGGTAACCGCCATGCAACGCGATGTCGGGGTCCTGCGCCTGGTAGTGGTGTTTGTGATGG
>JANOGZ010001125.1:0-1155 GCA_031406255.1 Pyrinomonadaceae bacterium
GATCTCGGCCTCCTGCGCCTTGATGAACTCCTGGGCAAGCTGCTTGATCTCCTGGTGCTCGGCTTACTGAAGTGCTTCCCGGGCCAACTGGATCGCGCCCTCGTGGTGCGGCGTCATCATGTCAAGGAACATCAGGTCGAAGGCGTTGCCGGAGGCAGTGTTCATTCCCTTCATGTCCATATCCTTCATCGAGTCCATCATGCCGGGCATCTCCATGTTGACGGCCTCAGGCTTGCCCGCATACCACCGCTCGCGCCACTGTTTCATCTGGGCGTTCTCTTTCTGCTGGTCGGCGACGATCTGCGCGGCGAAAGTTTTCAGCTCCCCGTGCTGCGCCTTCGTCTCGGCCATCGTCGCCATGTCAATAGCGCCCTTGTGATGGGCCATCATCGTGTCGATGAACTGAAGATCGTAGGGCGCGCTCGCCGCGTCCGGCGAGCTTTTCATCATCTGGCCGTGATCCATCCCGCTCATCTGGCCGCTCATGGCGGGCGAGGGCGAAGCGGCGGGTGTCGGCGTGACGGCCATATTTGCGTTATTACTGTTTATGGTTACCTCCGTGGTTGGAGGATTGCAGGCCGCGCCGGAAATAACCGCCAGCGCAAGCGCCGTCCCTAACATCAAATTAGTCTGTAATAGTCGCTTCATTTACTTTCTCCTGGCTGATTGTTGGATCATCCTGTTTTGGCTGGCGCGAGGCGTTTGTGGGCATGCGCGTCAGCACTACCTTTTTAATTAAAGACGAGCGTGCTACGCGTGAACATCATCAAGTCACAGCGCGACATCATGAACATCAGAAGCCGAAGCGCTGGAGCGAGCCGCCGCCGCCGTCTCGCCTTCCGGCACCCGCAGCACGAAAGGAACGGTCAGCACCTGGCCGCCTCGCTGAAACTGTGCCCAGACCTTATAGAGCCCCGCACGCGGAAAGGTGGTGTGAGCGGCGACTTCCGAAGCGCTGATTCCCGCCGTTTTCTTTCCGCCGCCAGCAGCCGCATCCGCCCCGTGCGCGTGAGGCACCGCCCCATGATCTTCACCGCCGGGGGCGCTCATCCCAGCCATCTGCTCGCCGCGCTCCATCGGATGGGCATGCAGAAAGTCCGTTGTGTCCTCGCTGATGATCACGAAGTGCGCCAGCGACCCCAGATAAGGCTCGAG
>JANOGZ010001162.1:0-1307 GCA_031406255.1 Pyrinomonadaceae bacterium
TCTCGATTCCGGGGATAGCATCACCAAGATCGCGGGCGATTAATTGGAGTAGATGAGCCTTCTCGGCACGGGTTAGATTAGCCAGTATTTTTTCCGTCTCTTCTACCACCATTATCCGCCTTTCTTAATGCCTGACAGGGAGCTATATTCTAGCATCCCTCGAATAAAGTTATTGAAGCGCAGTTTACAGTAAGTTTCAGGTGAATGCCCTTAGCTCGACTTTATCCATTCACGTGGCATTAACTGTTCGAGTTGCTCACGGGTTTCGGCCTCGACCGAGAACCCGAGCAGGTTCGGCGAGCGCGCCACATAGCCACGCTCCGTTTTCTCGATATTACCAGCAGAATTTGCATCCTTAATCCAACCTGCCAAATACGAGCAGTTAAGAGTTCCTGATTGATCTTATAATCCGTATGTTCATTATTAATGAACATAGAGAATTTGTGAACATGGTGATAAACTGTCACTGTCTTCGTATGGGTCACCATTATAGAATGCGGTGAGATTCAAGTGACTGATAAAGAAAAAGAGATATTTAAGGAAGCTGCTGCTGCGCTCCGGGAAACCAGCGGGCTGGATGCCACCTTCGAGAAAGGACAGCAGCTGCCGCGTCTATCTACGGGCTGGCAACCGGACGCGTTCGTGCGCATTAGCCGGGAGAAGAAAACCTTTCGTTTCTATACCGAGATCAAAGAGCGGTTGACCGCTTCCGCATTAGGCGACCTCGCCGCCAAATTACAAGGGATACGCGGGCGCGCTCTACTCGTCGCCTCTTACATCAATCCCGTGCAGGCTGACAAACTGCGCACCTTTAACATCCCGTTTTTCGACACCGCCGGTAACGCCTTCTTCAACGAGCCGGGGCTGTTCGTGTTCGTCAGCGGGAGACGCCCAGTCAGTGATCCCGCCGCCCGCCCACTGCGCGCCTTCCGCTCGACCGGGCTGAAAGTCATCTTCGCGCTTTTGGCCGCGCCGCAGCTAGAAGCGAAGACGTACCGTGAGATCGCCGCCGATTCGGGAGTATCGCTCGGCGCGGTCAACGGGCTGATGCAGGATTTAACTCGGCTCGGCTACCTTCGGGAGATGAAGACCGGTGAGCGTAAACTCGTCAACAAGGAGGATCTGTTGCGCCGCTTCGTCGCCGCATACCCGGAGCAGTTGCGCCCCAAGCTGCTGGTCGGGCGCTTCAGCACAACCCGACAGGACGCGGACTGGTGGAAGCGCGCCGACCTAGACCCCTTTGGCGCATGCTGGGGTGGGGAGGTCGGTGGCGCGCTCTTGACTAAATATCTCAGGCCGCAGACGGC
>JANOGZ010001187.1:0-3554 GCA_031406255.1 Pyrinomonadaceae bacterium
GCCGCCATTGGCCGTGCGCTTCACGATAGCATCAATCTGTTCTTTCGGCAGGAGCTCTGTGATGGGGATACCGGCGCACGTCGAGTAACGCGGCAACGGCACCATCGTATCGCCGTGGCCACCGAGCACAAACGCCGTGACATTCTCGACCGATACGTCCAGCGCTTCGGCAAGGAAACAGCGCATGCGCGCCGAATCGAGCACGCCCGCCATGCCGATCACACGGTGCTTCGGGAAGCCCGAGCGCTTGAAGGCGACCTGACACATCGCATCGAGCGGGTTAGATACTATGATCAAAATCGAATCGGGCGAGCGCTTCACCACTTCGTCAACAACCTTCGACACGATATCGGCATTCGTTCGCAGCAGATCGTCGCGGCTCATCCCGGGCTTGCGCGGCAACCCGGCGGTGATAATCACAACATCGGAATTCTTCGTCTCTTCGTAACCGTTTGATCCGACGAGGCGCGAGTCATAGCCTTCGACCGGCGCCGCCTGCGCCAGATCCAGCGCTTTGCCCTGCGGCACGCCTTCCACGACATCCACCAGCACGACATCGCCCAGCTCTTTGCTCGCCAGCCATAGTGCCGCGCTCGCGCCGACATTGCCAGCGCCGACCACCGTGATCTTGTTTCGCTTACCCATCGTTTTCGATCCTTTCCTGAATATAGAGAGCCCGGTGATTGACCGGAGTGACAAAAGATCAAAGGTAAGCGTTCAGCCATCAGCGTTCAGCCGGTCAGCCGGTCACTTGTGGTGTCGGTCTTTCATGGCGCGCGTACCGGGACGCGCCGGGCGCAGAGGCGCGCGCTTCTTTATCTTAGCTGAAAGCTGAGCGTTGACTGCTCAACGCTTACGAGAGATTCAAGACGTGAAAGAGCGCGAGTTTACGGCGCGCATGCGTAGGGTGTCAAGGCGCACCATTCACGACCTCGGTCAACGCAACAGGCGCGCCGGATAAGTCTACAATTGAGCGTACCGGCTCCCGGGCGCGGGCGGCGTTTCCCGGAGAGTCCCGGCGCGGTATATTCTCATTTAATGAGGCGATTTCAAGACCGTTTTAGACGCTTCCTGCTCACCATCTTCGGCCGCGCCACGACAGAGCGCGAAGGTGAAGATGTATCGCCGGAGGGACCCGTCCACGATGAAGCTGATGACGACGTGGACCTCTTCAATCCCTTTCCCGAACCCGTCCGTTTAGAGATCGGAGATGTCTTTGACCTCCACACCATCGCTCCGCGGGATATCGCGCGTGTCGTTGAAGAATACCTCTCCGAAGCGCACCGCGCGGGTTTTCGCGCCGTGCGAATTATTCACGGCAAGGGAGTGGGCGTGCAACGTGAAACAGTGCGGGGCATTCTCGCGCGCACGCCCTTCGTCGAAGACTGGACTGATGCCCCGCCCGAAGCCGGCGGCTGGGGAGCCACCATCGCGCGTCTCTCAGCGAGAGACGAGTGAGCACGAATGTCGAATCTGGAATACGCGCCGATAGATCACCCGCCGGCGCGGATGGCTCACCCAAGGCAGCTCACTTCGCCCGAACTCCCGCGAAGACTTCGCGGGGAAAGTCGCTGAGGGCACGCGCGAGAAACGGCTTTCTTCGGATGAGACGCCGTATCCTTAAATCCCCTCAGCGCACCCTCGACGTTGTTATCGATCTACGCTTCTGGCGATCACAGCGCGCGCATGAAGGCCGCCAGATCGGTCTTCTCCGGCTGTGTCAGGTTAAGCTCCAACACCAGGTTAAAGAACTCGACGGTGTCTTCGAGCGTGAGCAATCGCCCGTCGTGCAGATAGGGCGGCGATTCCTTGATGCCGCGCAATGGGAAGGTCTTGATCGGCCCCTGCGCGGTGATCATCATGCCACCTTCCATACGCGGTCTGAAGAAACGTTCGACCTTCAAATCGTGCATCGTACCGTCCGTATAAAAGGGCGGCGTGTGGCACGTCGCGCAATTGGCTTTACCGAAGAATAGCTCTTCGCCCCGAATCTCGCTCTGGTTCGCTTTCCGACGGTCGAGACGTCCATACACGTTCAATTTCGGCGCGGGCGGGAAATCAAGCAACTCCTGAAACTCTGCCATGTCGTGAACCTGTGAGCCGCGATCGAGGATGTTCAATCCCTTCTTTGTGGCTATCACCGGATCGCCGTCGAAATAGGCGGCGCGCTGTTCGAATTCCGTGAAATCTTCGACGGTGCGCAGCGCCCGCTGCGATCCAAACAGCCGCTGAATATTAACTCCGCGCAGGGACGGCGTCTCGATCCGGCGGCGGTTCTCCTGGGGACGGATATCCCCGACGAGATGCGCCGCGCCAGAGGTGTGGCCATTGACGTGACAATCGAAGCACGTCACGCCGAGCATGCCATCGGGCCTCTCGGTCTTGCGATCGGCCGTCGCATTAAACTGCTGCTGTGGAAACTGCGTCACGAGAAGGCGCAGGCCATCGAGCTGCTTCGGATTGAGGATCCCGTTAAACAGATCGTAGAAATTATTTATGGTGACGAGCTGCCCCTTGGAAACATCGCCGAGATCGGGTCGCGTCGTCAAAAAGATCGCGGGCGGAAATTCCGGCAGGAAATGATCCGGAAGGTCAAAATCCATATCGAAGCGCTCCAGCCTGGGGAGGAGCCTGATCTGGGCTTGCGTGAAGATCATTCCGCCGACCGGATGATTGACGTGCGGCAGCGGAAGATACGGAAACACATCGCGGCCACGGATTTCTTCCGGCGTCATGCGTCCGAGTTGCTCCCAGGTGACGCCGTTCTTGAGTTTCGCGGTCGGCCCCACCGGAATGGGTTTGCCGCGCGACATGGTGACATTGGCATCAACCCGGCGTGATAGATCATAGCGGTCTTCGAGCAGCCTCATCTGGGTTGCCATCACGCGCGGCTTCGCTGCTTTGTCCCGCGCCAGGACGACAGCGAAAGGCTCTTCGATAACGGCCGTGAAAGAGGATTTTCGATCTTGCGCGCCGGCTCGCGGGCCGATCAGCAGTGAGGACGCAAGGGCTGAAACAAAAGCCAGGATGACCAGTAACTTAAGGCGTGCGGTCGTTGTTTTCATCGCGCTCCTTTCAGAGAGAGGACGACATGATAGGTACCGTTAACCCACACATGGAACAGCGCCTGAAGAAGGACGGCAATTTCACTTCGCCCGTACATCTGATTGTTAATGCTTATTCTGAGGCGCTGCTTCGCGTCGGCACTCACACCCTTGCCCTGCTGGTGATTGTGCGCTGGATTATAGCCCGCACTTTAACTTTTTCAAGGAATTTTTTGTCGAAGCTGCGCGGAGAGAGTAGGCGAGAGCGCTTCGAGCAGCACCGGGAGCGCGCATGTGCGATACGTGTGAGAGCGAAGATATGAGCATCGCGCGCGACGAATGATTTTTTCGCGCGACTTACATCAACAAGCTGCTTCCAATCAGTTCCCCATTCTCCGACTGCTTCGTGGCATCTATCAAGCCGGGGACATTGATTTGCCAGTGCCGTTCCTTCCGGATCAAGGCGAACGCCATTTCTTTATTAACCGGCTTCGAGAAGAAGTATCCCTG
>JANOGZ010001198.1:0-1812 GCA_031406255.1 Pyrinomonadaceae bacterium
CTCGAAGGGCTGCGGGCCGAGGATTTATGTCTGGTCGTGGCCTGCGAGCGCGGCGATGAAGCGGCCTGGAGCGCGCTGATCGAGCGATTCCGCGCGCCGGTGCTTTCGGCCGCGCGGAGCGTCAGCGCCGGCGCGGCCGAGGCGGAAGAACTGGCGCAATCCGTGTGGGCGGAGCTTTATGGTTTGCGCACGCGCGCGGACGGCCGCCCGGCAGGCAAGCTCGGCTACTATTCCGGTTGTGGCTCGCTCGGCGGATGGCTGCAAGCGGTGGTCAGGCAGATGGCCGTGGATCGTCACCGTCGTACGTCGCGTCTGGTTCAGACGGAAGAGGCGGCGGATTTTGACCGCCTGGCGCAGGGCGATCATCACGGCGCAGATGGATTCAAGAATGCCTCGTCATCACTTGATCCGGAGCGAACGCTCGCCAACACCGAGGCGGCCGAGGCCGTGCAAACTGCGCTGGCACGCGTGATCGGTGAGCTTGCTCCGGAAGACCGCCTCCTGATCAAGCTTTATTATTTTGATGGCTTGCGGCTGCGCGAAGCCGGAGCGGTGCTGGGCGTGCATGAAGCGACCGCAAGCCGCCGTTTATCGCGCCTGCACGGAGAGGTGCGGCGCGGCGTGGAGGCCAGCCTGCTCGAGCATCACGGCTGGAGAAGCGAAGATGTGGCGCGTGCCCTTGGCGAGGTCGCGGCGCACATGGAGACTGATCTGCGCCAGGTGCTCACCGAGGAGGCGACGATGGCCGGGCAGAAGCCCAAGTGAAAATATCTGAGTTCTTGCGGGACAGGCGATCATCGGCCCGCAAGAGTGAGCGCGGCGGCACGTTCTTCAATTACGGCCGCATGAGGCGTGCGTTTTATACCGAAACTTAAATGAAGTCTGATCAAGACAAAGAAATAGACCTGCTGTTACGCGGTCACAACGAAGCATTACGGCGCGCCGGGGCGGCGGGTGCGACCCTCGTCAGCGATGCGGCCGCAGGCGACATCCATCTGGATGCGGATGAGTTGAACGCTTATGCTGAAAATGCTTTGCCGCAGGCCGTACGCATGCGCTACGCCGCACATCTGGCGGACTGTGACGGGTGCCGAAAGATCGTCACCCACCTTGCCCGCGCCGCCAATGTCGCGGCCGCGCTGGAAGCACAGGCGGCCCCGACGGAGCTAATCGCGCCAGCTTCTCCGCGCTGGCGCGCGTGGTTGGACGCCCTCTTTGCACCGCGCACGCTGCGTTATGCTGTGCCGGTGCTGGGTCTGTTCTTTATCGGTATGATCGCTTTAGTGGTCATGCGTCCGCGCCAGCGTGAAACTCTCGTCGCGACACGCGTGGAGACGGCGCGGGACGCGACTTCAATAGCGCCAATCCCTGAGAGGGAGACACCCGCATCCGTCGCCCAGTCGGCGCCGGATGCGGCGGCCGACCAGGCGGCCAGCGCCACAACGACGACAACTGCCCCCGCGGAGGCGGAGCGATCGGATGAGCGCTCGTCCACGCGAAGCGCGCCGCAGGTGGGTGCTTCCGGATCCCTGACGGCATCACGACCGTCGTCAGCGACGAGCGACGCGACAGCTCCTCCGCTGGCTAAACTGTCTGAACCGAAGCCCTCGGCCAGCGACGAAATTCAATTCGCGCAACCGCCGCCGGCCGAGCTGTCGCGCAACGCTCCGGCGACCGCGCAGCGGGATGAGAGGGAAAGCGACACCGCGAAGCGGGCGCCAACTAAAGCGGTGTCGGAGCCGACGCCCGAGCCCGCCCCCCCACCCTCCAAAGATGATCAGGTGCGCGCAGAAACGACAGTCGCTCGCCGCT
>JANOGZ010001229.1:0-2312 GCA_031406255.1 Pyrinomonadaceae bacterium
ACATTATTAGAAGGACAGGGTGAGGCTGCGACAGCGCATTATGTAGCACAGATTTTTGAGGACGTAGCCGAAGGTTTCCTTATCGAGCCAACATTCATTACAGACTTTCCCAAGCCGATCTCGCCGCTCTCGAAAGCATCGCCCGCCGACCCGTCAATCGCGGAGCGGTTCGAGTTGTTTATTGCGGGGATGGAGTGCGCGAACGGGTTTTCGGAGCTGAATGATCCGGCTGAGCAACATGAGCGCTTTCAGGAGCAGACGCAGCAGCGCGAGCGGGGCGATGAAGAGGCGATGCAGATGGATGAGGATTACCTGCGCGCGCTCGCTTACGGGATGCCGCCCGCGGCCGGGATCGGGGTCGGGATCGATCGGATCGTGATGCTTCTGACCAACCGGCGCTCGATTCGCGACGTTATTCTCTTTCCGCACATGCGCCCCGCCGCGCCGTTGACGCATGACGGTGAAGAACCATCGACAGAATCGTAAGCGAAAAGCCAATTGATCGGACCGCTTCCGGCCGCCCCGGCGGCTTTCTATGCTGACCGCGCCTGTGATCGTGGCCGGCATCCTCCTGACTGACTATCCGGGGCGTATTGATTGACTTTCATGGTGTAACGGTTTTACTCTTCCACGCCGAGAATTTATTAACTGACAAAGCGTCCCCCGCATTGCCCCTCTCTCTCTGCGTAGACTTTTTCTTGTGTTAGGAAAAAGGTTATGTGTCCTCGCGCCGTGTCGCCGCCGATGGTCGGAAAGCCCGCGCTTCTCTCGCGGCTGTTCCGTCGCGGCGTGTGCCCGGTCCCGCTCAGAGGAACTCGCCCGCTTATCCTTTTCGAACGCGTCTATCGCCGGCCGGATGCAAAAGACTATCCGAAGCGACTCCTCCAGAGCCTGATCCCGGCGCTGGTCGTGCTCGCCGGCTGGATGATGGCGACCGGTTACTTTTCGGCCGCATCGGTCGCGCTGGCCCAGGAATCCATTCCGCTTAACGAGCGCGTGCTGGTCGTCTACAACACCCATGTCGCCGAATCGCTCGAGGTCGCCAACCACTACATCAGCAGACGCGGCATTCCGGAAGTCAACAAGTGCGCGATCTCCCCTCCCGATACCGCGTATCTCAGCCGCGCCGATTTCGCCGCGACCGTCAAGGTTCCGATCAGAAACTGCCTCACGTCCGTCGGTAAAGACAAAATCCTGTATATCGTCTTCGCCTACCAGACTCCTTATAAGCTGGAGACGGAGTACGGCGTGAGGTCTCTCGACCAGTATGTCGCGGATATCTGGGATGAGTTCATTTCTGACAGCTCATATCCGCCATATCACCCATATTATCCAAATGTTCAGAGTCAGGGAAATCTCTACCCGCGGTTCCTTTCCCTGGCCGATTACCGCGCCCGCGCGGGAAGCGTCTCCATCTATTCGGTGTGGCGGCTGGATGCGGCAGACGCCAATCTGGCGAAGAGCCTGGTTGATAAAGCGACCCAGGCCGAGACGATCAGCCCGGCGCGGCGCGCCTGCTTTGATCGAAACCGCGGCGGCGATATCAATGCGGTGGCCGACTGGGGCTACGGCGGGGCCGAGTGGGACCTGCACCGGGCGGCCGGCTTCGCGCGCGGGGCCGGGTTTTCAGTAATCGAGGATGGTTTCAGTGAAGAGTTTGGCACCGCGCCCGCTCCCCTGCGCTGCGACGAAGCGCTGCTCTACGCCGGCTGGTACAGCTACAACAACTACAATGACGCGTTTTCGTGGCAGCCCGGCGCGATCGGTTTTCACATCGACAGCGCTTCGGCTTTAGACCCGCGCGGCGGAACCAACTGGTCGGCCAACGCGCTCATCAAGGGCATCACGATCACCAGCGGAGCCGTCAGCGAACCATACGTCGAGGGCGTGCCGCATGCGGACGGCGTCTTCCGTAACCTGTTCGAGGGCGCTAATGTCGGCGATGCTTTTTTACGGAACACCGGGCAGTTGAAGTGGATGATCATCAATATCGGTGATCCGCTCTACCGTCCTTTCGGCGGAGGCATCGCGCCTTTCAACCCTCCGGCGAGGGCCACGTCGCTGGCTCTCAATCATACGTATCTGGTCGGCGGCAATACCACCACCGGAACCTTCAGGCTGGCTGATCCGGCCCCCGCCGGAGGCACCCTCGTCACGCTCACCAGCAGCGACCCGGCCGCGACGCTTCAGCCGACCGTAACCGTTCCAGAAGGCGCCACCAAATCTTCTTTCGCCATTACCACGGGCGGTGTGCCGAACAACACGACGGTTAGGATCACCGCATCTTTCGGCGGCGGAACGGTCTCCAATAC
>JANOGZ010000427.1:0-11533 GCA_031406255.1 Pyrinomonadaceae bacterium
CATCCTCGTCGGATCGCATTCGGCCGGCATCTACGTCGCCCAGCGCGACACAAGCGCGGCCGCTTCCTCAAGCGTCGAGAAGTGAGGCGACCGGAAAAAACTTAAGCGCTAAGGGTGCGGCAGCAATCCCCGGAATGCAAGGATTGTTGCCGCACCCTTATCATCTCTACCTTGCCCCCGTCCGCTATTGCCTTGACACACCATCATTAAGGCGTGTAAATTGCCGCCCTACCTGGTCAAACGGCCGGTGATTATCGGATCACGCGGGTGATCCACGGGCGCGACGGAAATCGAAACAATTTTAGACTTTTTCCCAACTTTATACGGCTCGCATCCCCGCCTCATATCTTTCGTCTCCGATCAATCACCACCAGCTTGAGGGAAGCAGGCACGGCCGCCCGAACAATTTTCTCGCGTGCTTGGCGAAGTCGCGCGCGAGAGGAAAAGGTCGAAGAGCCAGGGTGGCGCGAATAGCTCTTTAACGCGCGATAATTTCCAGCAGGAGTCCGACAGGAGTTTGCATGCCCACTGAAGAAACCAAACCGGCTGACGGCGAAACCAACAATGACCGGTCCGAAACCGGCGCTTCAGGCGAAGCGTCTAAGACGGGCGAACTGGCGGAGCAACGCCCCGCCGCCTCATCCTCGACCAGCACTGGCCCGTCAGCCGCTTCAGCCCCGGCGACGGTCTCAAACGCCAGAGCCGACGAAGACGACGATGACATGCGCGGAAGCGGCGATGTCGATTTCGGCGCGATGCTCGATCAATACGAGCAGGAGCAGGCCGCTTTCCAGGAAGGCGCGGTCGTGCGCGGCAATGTCGTCGGCATCTCCGAACGGGGTGTCGTGATAGATTTCGGTTTCAAGTCCGAAGGTGTCGTCAATCAGGAAGAATTCACTGAAAACGGCGTGCTGACGGTGAAGCCCGGCGATGAAGTCGAGGTGCTGATCAAGAGCATGGAGTCGCAGGAAGGCGTGCCGATCCTGTCGCGGGCAGATGCCGTGCGGATGCGCGCGTGGGATGACCTGGAGAAAGCTTATCGTGATGGCACGCCGGTACGCGGTCGCATTACGGAGCGGGTCAAGGGAGGGCTGCGCGTGGATGTTGACGGGGTGCCGGCCTTTCTGCCGGGCTCGCAAGTTGACACGCGCCCGGTGCGTAACCTCGAATCCCTGCGCAACCAGGAGATCGAAGCCAAGGTCATCAAGCTCAATCGCAAGCGCTCCAACGTCGTTCTTTCGCGTAAAGCCGTGCTCGATGAGCAGAACGAAGGCCGTAAGGGGCAAACGCTCGATCACCTCGAAGAGGGTATCATCGTCGAGGGGCAGATCAAGAACCTGACTGATTACGGCGCATTTGTTGATCTGGGCGGGATTGACGGGCTGCTTCACGTGACGGATATGTCCTGGGGGCGCCTGCAGAATCCGGCCGAGCTGTTCAAGGTCGGCGAGTCCGTACAGGTCAAGGTCATGAAATTTGACCGCGACCGCGAGCGCGTCTCGCTCGGTTACAAACAGCTTCTTCCGGACCCCTGGGAAAGCGTCGAAGAACGCTTCCAGCTCAATTCCCGCATCACCGGTAAGATCGCGAGCGTGACCGACTACGGCGCTTTTATTGAGCTCGAACCCGGCGTCGAAGGTCTCGTCCATGTCTCCGAAATGAGCTGGTCGAAGCGCATGAAGCATCCGAGCAAACTCGTCCAGGTCGGAGAGCCGGTCGAGGTCGAAGTGCTGGGTGTTGATCCTAAAGCGCGGCGCATCAGCCTCGGGATGAAGCAGACGCAGGCTAACCCGTGGGCGACGCTGAGAGATCGCTATCAGATCGGCTCGCGAGTCTCGGGTCGCGTCCGAAATCTGACGGATTTTGGAGCCTTTATCGAAGTTGAGGACGGCGTTGATGGGCTCGTCCATGTCTCGGACATTTCATGGTCGAAACGGATCAAGCATCCCGGCGAAGTCCTGAAGAAGGGACAGGAGATCGAGGCCGTTATCACCAATATTGATACGGAGAACCGGCGGCTCTCGCTCTCGATCAAGGATACGGAGCCGAGCGCCTGGGATCGCTTCATCGCAGAGCACAAACCGGGCGACGTCGTGCGCGGCAAAATCACACGCTTCGCCAACTTCGGAGCGTTCGTCGAATTGGACGAAGGCCTGGAGGGTCTGTGCCATGTCTCGGAGCTATCAGAGGAGCGTGTGGAAAAACCCGAAGATGTCGCGCAGATAGATCAGGAGATGGATTTCCGTATCCTGCGCATCGAGCCGGAGAGCAAGAAGATCGGCCTTTCGGCGCGAGCCGCGACGCACGATGAGCCGATCGTTGACTCGCGCACATATTCTTCGGAAGCCGGCGGGGGCATGGCATCCCTGGGGGAACTGGCCGATTTCGGCCAGAGCAGTTCTGGCGACGACCGCGAGCGTTAACCGCCCTCCGTTTCAAAACAGATGAACCCCGCGCGGGCCGCCTGACTCCCTGAAGCGAGCGGCGCCGCGCGGGGTTGTTGCTTTCGCGGCCTTCTGTTTTGAGTCTAAGCTGTTGGAAGATAGGCGTTTCCTGCTTGCTGAGGCCGGCGGTTTCTGCTACTTTAAGCCCTGCCTTGAAGGTTGCGAGATTGGCACTAGCTTGTCGCCCTGTGGTCTTTCCGCCGACGGATCGTTGCGGCGCCACCGGGATGCCTTTGATGAAGCGAGAGGTGAGCGTATGACAAAAGCGGAATTGGTTGAGGATGTTGCACGCGCGGCTGAATTGACCAAAAAGGATGCGGAGCGGCTCGTTGAAATCGTTTTTGAAAGTATTATTGATACCCTGAACCAGGGTGAAAAAATCGAGTTGCGCGGTTTCGGCAGCTTTCGCGTACGCGAACGCGGCGCCCGGCGCGGCCGCAATCCGAAGACCGGAGACCCCGTTGATATTCCCGCCAAGCGCGTCCCTTACTTCAAACCGGGCAAAGAGCTAAAAGAACTGATCAATGAAGAGACGTCGGCCGCTCAGCCGACGTCGGGCGCCTCTGCGCCCGAGCCCGCTTCGTCCGGCTTTCAAAGCGGCGGCGATGGCGGTGGTGGTAGCGGTAGCGCAGGCGGAGGAGAAGGTCAGACTCCCCCTGTTTTATAGTTGCTCCGGAGAAGGTTCCGAGGGGTAAATTGCTGTGGACAGGTTGTGGACCCCTTGGCGGTATCAGTACATAAGCGGGGCGAGCGGTGAAAAGTCCGGCGGCGATTCGCCCTGTGTCTTCTGCTGCCTGCGAGATGGGGGAGGAGCGGAGGCCGATGAGTGCCAGTTCATACTCCATCGAGCCCGCTACAACTTCATTGTCCTCAATATCTACCCGTACATCAGCGGCCATCTGCTGATTGTCCCTTACGAACATACAGCCGAACTCGATAACGCGGCGCAGGAAACCACGAACGAGTTGATGCAGCTTGCCAGGCGGTGCCAGACCGTCTTGCGCGAGGCGTATCGGCCGCATGGATTCAACCTTGGCATGAATCTGGGACAGGCGGCCGGTGCGGGCGTCGCCGATCATATCCATCTCCATATCATGCCGCGGTGGGTGGGCGATGCCAACTTTATGACCACCACAAGCGAGACGCGCGTCATTCCCGAAGATCTGGCGACGACCTACGCCAAACTGCGCGGCCGATTTTAATTTTACAGGCTGAAGCTACCAGGCGGGCATCGCCGGAACATAATTACTTCTTTCCTTTACTCGTAACGGCTTCATCCTCGATCTCGCCGCCTTTGCTGATTGGCACTTCGGAAACTTTGCTATAGCTAACACCGCGTTCTTCCGTGTCCAGGTCTGCTGGCGGGAGGGGTGGCAGTGCGGGATTGAGCGAAGGCGGGTTGAAGCCGGGATAGTCGATGCGCGCATGATAGATAGCCGTCAGAGAAGTGACAATTGATTCGCGGATCGCGGTCACTTCGCGCAGCGTCAGATCACATTCGTCGAGCTGTCCATCGCTCAGGATCGAGTCGAATATTTTACTGACGATGGCGCGAATATTCTCCGGATCGGGCCGCGCCAGCGAACGCGCTGCCGCCTCGCATGAATCGGCGAGCATCATGATCGCCGTTTCCCTGAATTGCGGTTTCGGGCCCGGGTAGCGAAACTCCGCTTCATCCACCACTTCGCCTTCCGCGGCCTGCGCCTGCGCTTTTCGCAGGAAAAAGTGGAGCGTCCGCGTGCCGTGATGCTGTGGAATGAAATCGGCGATTTGCTTCGGTAGATTGATCTCCTCGGCGAGCTTCAGCCCGTAGGTCACGTGGCTCGTGATGATTCGAGCGCTGTTTGTAGGACGAATGCGGTCGTGTGGATTGACGCCCGTCTGGTTCTCGATAAACATATCGGGCGCGCCGAGTTTGCCGATGTCATGATAGAGCGCGCCGATGCGGGCCAGCAGCGGATTGGCTCCGATGGTGCGGCACGCCTCCTCGGCCAACTGTCCAACAGCGTGCGAATGCTGGTTCGTTCCCGGTGCGCGAAGGGCGAGTTGGCCGAGCACGGGCAGGTCCGCATTTGATAGCTCTAATAATTTAACGTCTGTCAGAATGCCGAACAATGACTCGTTGATCGGAAGGCCACCCGCCGTGAAAATCGTGGTCAACAGCCCGCCAGCGACACCGCAGGCCACTGCGAGCAACGCCCCGTTGAGCGTCAGCGATTGCTGCGCCGTTAAAATCACGGCCAGCGCCATCAATGCGTTGAACGCGCCGACGAATAATCCCGCGAGCGTTACCGATTGCCGTTCGCGGTAACGACCGATGCCATAAATCGCCGCCGAGGATGACACCATCGCATAGCAGGTCATGAGCAGGCCATGCGGCGCGATCAGCCCGGCAAAAAGCGCCGTAATAATTCCCGTGATCAACGCCAATTGGGTATCCACCAGCAGCGCCAGCAGCAGCGCCGCGGCCGCAAAGGGAACGGCAAATCCCCACACCGTCGGATCATTCAGCGGCGGATACATCGACTGCGCGGCGATGCTATGGGCGACGATGAAGCCGATCCGCATCAAGATTAATTGAACAATGATGGCGGAGCCGACGAGCGTAAAAGCTCGGCCTTTCGAGAGCGGCAGCCCGGAGGTAGTGCTCCTGTGCTCGGTGAATTTCCATGCCGCCCAGTAGAGCGCGCTGACGATGAAGAAGAGGCCGATAAAATGCTGGGGCTTGTATTTCGTACCCGTGCGCTCATTGATGGCGGCCATCTGCGCGAGCATCTGCACCGAAACCGTGTCACCTTCACGCGCGACGACCTGATTACGCTTGAGCGAGATGGTAACGGGCGGCACAGCCTTTCCGGTCGCGATGCGGGCGGCCTCGGTTGTTGCCTGATCAAATATTATTGTGGGAGCAAGGACTGGCAGCAGGGCCGATGTTAAAGCTTTACGTTCTTCCGGCGTCCAGTCGGATAATTGCGAGAGCCGCCTGGCGAGATTCTGGCGCGCCTCAGACAGCGACCCGACGCGCGACTGCGAGGTTTTGATCTCGGAAGTCACACCATCGCGGGCATTGACAAGGCGGATTTCCGGCTTCAGATAGGGTGTGTCGCGATCATCATAGATATAGCCATCGCCCGCCTCGCGTAGTATTCGTGTGAGATTTTCGAGCGCGCGCTCGTCGAAGCGATGCGCGATGATCGCGCGCGCGACCGTTTCACCGTCCGCGCCCGGCCATGTCGGCTCGCGCTCACCGCTTCCATTCTTCCGTGCCTCCACTTCCTGCCGCAGGATATTCCAGGACGAGCGAAAATTCTCGACCGTGCTTTCGACGCGTGTCGGGTCGTAACTCCAGATGGGGAGCGTCGCACTCGCCACCGCATCGCGTCGCCGCTGGGTCTCGCTCACATCTTCGACGGTGATATCAGCCGGAGAGATGATATTAACGCGTACGACCTCGCCTTCTTCGTAGATTTCCGAAGGTAGCTGAAAGTTCGTACCCCCCAGCAGCAGGGTGCTGATCAGGGTAAGCACGCCGTAACCCAGGAGGAAGCGGGTGGTCGGGCGAAGCCAGTGGAAATAACGTGACACGGCGCGCAGCGCCGTGTTGCGCGCGGCGGCGAATGGCGTAGTGAAAAGCAGACGGCGTCTTGGTCGGCGAACTTTCATCTTGAAGTTGAGATTAGCGGCTCGATGCCTTCCTCCACGTTGATTTCAGCTTTTCGCGGATCGTGTTCTGCCCGGCGTGTCAGATCGCGCGCCAGAATAGCGCCGGCTTTCTCAAGCATCGGTCGCAAGCTCGAGGCGTCGGTGGCGGTGATGGGGATACACTCGTAACCTCCGCCCTGCGCCGTCTGTCGCAAAATCGCTTCCAGCGTTTCTGCTTCGACCAGATCGGCCTTATTGAAAACGATGAGACGCGGAATATGAGCTAAATTGAGCTCGGTCAGAATTCTTTCGACCGATTCCAGTTGCTGCTCCCGGCGTGGGTTGGCGGCGTCGATCAAGTGAATGAGAAGATTACTGTCGCTGATCTCTTCAAGGGTAGCGCGAAAGGCGGCGATCAGATCGGGCGGCAGGTCGCGGATGAAACCAACTGTGTCGTTGATGATTACCTCTTGCTCGCGCGGCAGGCGCAGGCGTCTGGAGGTCGGATCGAGCGTCGCAAACATACGTTGCTCGGCATGAACGCTGCTCGCGGTGAGCGTATTGAGCAGGGTGGATTTGCCGGCGTTGGTGTATCCGACGATCGAGATCACGGGAAATTCACGCCGCATCCGCGTCTTCCGGCGTTCCTGACGCCGCTGGCGTAAATGCTCGATCTCACGCTCGAGGCGCTTGATGCGATCCCGCACACGGCGGCGGTCGGTCTCCAGCTTGGTCTCACCGGGGCCGCGGCCGCCGATGCCGCCGGCGAGACGAGAAAAGGCCGAATCATGGCCGACGACCAGACGGGGCAAAAGATATTTTAACTGCGCCAGCTCGACCTGTATCTTTCCTTCGCGTGTCTCGGCGCGCTGCGCGAAGATATCGAGGATAAGCTGCGCGCGGTCAATTACCTTCAGATCAGTCGCCTCGGAGATAGAGCGCACCTGGGCGGGCTGCAGTTCACGATCGAAAACAATCAGGTCGGCTCCAAGGCGGAGGGCTAAAACGAGGAGTTCTTCCAGTTTGCCGCGTCCCAGGACGGTGCGCGGGTCGATTGCGCCCCGGCGCTGAATAACCTCATTGAGCACCACCACGGCGGCCGACGTGGCAAGCTCGCGAAGTTCGGCCATTGATTCTTCCGCTTCGGCCAGCGAACCCGTAGTGACGCCGACCAGAATGGCGCGGTCGCGCACTTCGGCCCGCCGCGCGGCGCGACGGTTGCGCGCCATCTCTTCTTCGAGCGAATCGATCAACGCCAGAAAATCAACGTCGAGTTGAGACGGAATCTGCGGCTCGAGAAAAGCGTATGGTTCGGTATCGCCGTCGTCTAACGCATCCGCCGTTGTCGGCAGAAGGTGCGCCGCGCGTACTACGCCGGGCAGCCCCGTGCGCGCATCAACATCCACCGCGGCCATCAAATCCAGCCGGAGCAGCGCGAGGTCGGCCAGGTCATCTTGCGTTAGCTCTTCGCCGCGCAGATGCGTATGGACGCAGCGCAAACCGCGAAAGCGATCAGCCGCCACGCGCGTTCTTTTAAGGTCGGGCAACTCGATACGACGCGCGTCCCCAACGACGACATACTCGACGTAACCTTTGCGGTCGATCAGCGCACCGAGTTGGCGGCGGGTCTCATGCGAAAGCTCGGACATCTGCCGCGCAAATTCCGGCGTCACGATTTGCTGGGGCGCGATACGTCGCGCATAAAGCTTCTCGATGCGGCGCAATTGATTGGGTTTGAGCCCCTGTGTATTGCCGTGTACGGTACCGATATATTTAATCCTCCATCTAGCACCGGGACGAGCCCGCTCTGTACGCTCTCAGGCGACGCTCAATGCCGCAGGCGCGGGCAGCAGCAGCAGCGTCCGCGCGGCAACAGTTACTTTTGCTCGCGGGGCGAAGATTGCTGTGTCGTGCCTGAAGTTACAGAAAGAGTGAAGCGAGCGGTGGGTATCGGACGCCAGTTGAGATTCTTTGATGTTGCTCTCTGCGAAGTCACGTCGCTTCGGTCGCTCGAGCATTCATGGCCCTTCAATCGAGCATCGGCGCGATTTTATTAAAAGCACGCAAGCTCTGAAAAAGGAGTTGCCTTAATGACCTGACCGGCATGGATTATAACATAGTGACGCGGCTTGCAAGCACCAAAAGGCATGTCCATCAGAGACTCCGGCGCGCTCTTGATATTAAAGTGACACTGCATAGACAGGGCTTGCGCGCCCGTCGTATCATGAAAACCCGAGTCATTAACTCATGATTTTGGATGTCCGATCCGGGGACAAAACCGGATGCTTCGGTCTGCGAGATCGCATATCCAAAATCTCGGAAAGGCGGTGAAATGAGCGAAGCAGGACGGATTGTGCGGATTGATCCGGGGGCGGGGATCACAGGGGGCGAGGTCATCATCGAATGCGCAGATTTCGACACACGCGATCTCAGGTCATGTCGGGCGCTATTTGACGGCACGCGCGCGTGGCTCGTCGGGGCCTCGCCGCGCCGCGTGCTGGCGATCGTGCCCGAACTGACGCGCAGTGGGGAAGTCGGCGTGACGTTTGAGAGCGGCGATGCGCGCCAGTGCGCGCCCGGAAGCTTAATCGTCGGCACGAAGTTGGCTGATGATCTCCATCTGGTTGCCAATCCTGCTTTTGATCCGGATGATGGTTCACTCTATGTTACCCGCTCCGGTTCGCGCGGCCAGCGCGTACCTGTTTCGATCTTTCGCATTGACTCACACGGCGAGTTGGCCCCTCTCTCTGGAGACGTTACCAATCCGACCGGCATCGCTTTTGATAAAACCGGACAGATGTTCGTCACAAGTCGGTTGGACGGAATCGTCTACCGCGTCACGCCGTTCAACGAGGCGGTGCCGTTTGCGACAGATCTGGGCGTCGCGACGGGACTGGCATTTGACCGCACGGGGCGGATGTATGTCGGCGACCGCACTGGCACGATCCATCGCGTCAATGACATCGGAGAAAACGAAGAATGGGCGCGGATCGAGCCATCCGTCTCGGCGTATCATCTCGCTTTTGGTCCGGACGATGCTTTGTATGTGACGGGGCCGACCGTCTCAAGTTTCGACGCCGTGATGCGCATCGACCAGAGCGGCGAGGCGAGCGTTTTCTATCGCGGTCTCGGCCGACCACAGGGGCTTGCCTTCGACCGTGACGGTAATCTCTACGTGGCGGCTTCTCACCGTGGACGACGCGGTATTATTCGCATCTCAGCCGGGGGAAGCGCGGCGGAGATGGTGGTCGCCGGAATGAACGTCGTCGGGCTCGTTTTCAGCGCGGCGGGTGATATGATCATCGCCACCAACGAAGCAGTTCACAGCCTTCCTTTAGGCATTCGCGGCACTCTGCTGGGAACGGCCTAAGCGAGCCGATAAGTGTCGGCGACGCTATGATTAGCGCGTTTTGACACGTCTCCGGCCGCATGTTAGTGTGATAAATTCCTGACGCGGACAAAGCGGTTTCGGTGAGATTCAACAATGGGCAATTTCGATATCGCGCAGTTTATTCTCTATATGGTGGCGCTGGTCTTCTCGCTGTCACTCCATGAGGCGGCGCACGCCTGGATGTCAAACAGATTCGGTGATGATCTGGCGCGTTCACAGGGCCGGATCACGCTCAATCCGGTATCACATGTCGACCCGATTGGCACACTCCTTTTTCCGGCGGTCGCCTTCTTCACCCACGCACCGCTGCTCGGCTGGGCGCGGCCAACGCCGGTCAACCCCCTGCGCTGGCGCAACAAGCGCGTGGCAAATATCTGGGTTTCGGCCGCCGGCGTAATCGGCAATACGATCATCGCGGTGGTCGCCGGACTCCTGATCCGCATTTTGTTTGAAGCGGGCTACATCGGAGCGTCGCTTCTCGGACCCCAGTTGATCCTCGCGCCGGTTGATTCCGACTCGGCGATTTTAGAAGGGGCCGTCCAACTGCTCAGGGTGTTCTTCGTGATGAACGTGTCCCTCGCCGTCTTTAATCTGTTACCGATTCCACCGCTCGACGGAAGCAAGATTCTGGGCAGCCTGCTCCCTTCGAGTTTTGAATCGGCGCTCGAATCGCTGGAGCGGTTTGGATTCATCCTGTTGTTCGTTGCGGTATTCACAGGGGTCCTCAACGTGGTCTTCAGCTTCGTGATGCCTATCGCGATAAGCCTGATCTTCATCGGAAGAATTTGACATCAGTAATGAAACGCATCTTCAGCGGCGCACAGCCAACCGACAGTATTCATATCGGAAACTACCTCGGCGCGTTGCGCAACTGGGTCGATTTGCAGCACGAGTATGAAAGCTTTTTCTGCATCGTCAATCTGCATGCCGTGACGGTTCCACAGGACCCGAAAAAGCTGGCGGCGAAGACCAGAGAGCTGGCGCGCATTTATCTGGCGGCCGGGATTGATCCGAAGGTTTCGACCATCTTCGTGCAATCGGACGTGCCGGAGCATGCCGAATTGTCGTGGCTCTTAAACTGTGTGACGCGCATTTCGGAACTGGAGCGCATGACGCAGTTTAAAGACAAGGCGCGAAAACAGCGCGAAAATGTGGTGGCCGGCCTGCTTAATTATCCGGTGCTGATGGCTGCCGACATCCTGCTCTATCAGACCGATCTGGTGCCGGTCGGCGTCGATCAGAAACAGCACCTTGAGCTGACGCGTGATCTGGCGATCCGCTTCAACCGCGACTACGGCGAGACGTTTCGCATCCCGGAACCATTCATTCCGAAAGTCGGCGCGAAGATCATGGCGCTCGACGACCCGACGAAGAAGATGTCGAAGTCGGACGAAAACGTGAATAGTCGCATCACACTGCTCGATGATGCGGACACTATTCGCCGGAAATTCAAGCGCGCGGTGACCGATTCGGGCGCGGACGTGCGCTTCGACGAGACGCGCCCGGCGATCACAAACCTTCTCTCCATCTATCAGCTGTTGACGGGCAAATCCGCGCAGCAGACGGAAGATCATTTCGCGAACAAAGGATACGCGCAACTAAAATCGGAGTTGGCGGATGTGACGATCGAGTTCCTGACGCCATTTCAGGAACGCGTGCGTGGCTTCAGTGACGGTGAACTAGCCGGCATCCTCGAAGAAGGTCGTGAGCGCGCGCATTCAATCGCTCGCGCGACCGTCCTGGAAGTAAAAGGACGTATGGGACTGGAGGGAGCTTGACCTGTGGCGCAGGGAACACAAGACACCGATAATTGGGGCGCTGAACAGCCGCTGGAATCCGCTGTCGCAAAGATCGCGGCGGCGCCGGCCGCGACAGCTCCGACGATCAACGTGGCGGGAGCGCAGCCGGAAATCACCGCCGGCAGTGATGGCGAAGAGTTGAGGCTTGTGCTCGGAGAATTTGCGGGCCCGCTCGACCTGCTGCTCTACCTGATTCGAGGGGAACAGGTGAGCATATATGATATTCCGGTCGCGCGCATCAGCGATGAGTACCTACG
>JANOGZ010001257.1:0-2119 GCA_031406255.1 Pyrinomonadaceae bacterium
GCCCAACAACAACGAAGTGACCGGCAGTCGGCCAGATTGCAAAGCTTGCAGAGCCACATGCTCTTCGTACAAATTGTTCGGCTGCCAGGTGGCAAATAAAGGTATTGGAACAGGCAAGAGCAAGGTTTGTAAGATCAGACGGTAACCTTGCACCCAGCCTCGATAACCGCTCTTTGACCATTTGCTTTCGGTGTCAACATTGCGCAAGTGAAGCGGGATAATCCCCTTTTTACGCTGCTTTTGATGCCACAGCGGGCCACGAGCTTGGTACATCCGACCGTCAATCGCGCTGGCGACGTGAACTGCTTCGGATGGTCCGATCTCTTCGACGATCTGTTGTCCAAGAGTTGCGACTTGAGCTTCAGCCTCAGCTTGCAAAGCGCCGAGGCGACGCTCAATCGTTCTGCGATGCGGCACGGCGGCAAAGCCGAGTTCGCTTCGCTTCGCAGGATGGAGTCTTGATCAAGCAGTCGCCATAGTTCCAAGCCCTTGAAGGTGCGTAAGGTGACGGCGACCACGGCCAGCAGCAAGAACGAGAGTCCATGATATGTTCGTGGGCGACCGGCCTTGCCTTTGACATCTATTTCTATGTAGTGTGCCCTGACCAGTTGCACTAAGCGCAGCAGGTGGTCGGGGGTGGGGGTGTCAGATGAATTGTGTAAACGAGTTTCCATCCAGCGTCGGGACGCGCCCTTCATAGATGATCGAAAAAGCCTGCATCGCCTGACTCCAATGTGGTATGGGCATCGTCCACTTTTTCGCGATATTGCGCAAGGCTAAATAGAGCAGCTTGAACGCGGCCTCGTCGTTTGGGAAAGACGCCCGCGTCTTGATAACTTTGCGCAGGCTCATGTTGAGCGACTCGATAGCATTGGTCGTATAGACCGCCCGGCGAATGTCGTCAGGAAAGCCGAACATCGGGATGACTCTGGCCCAGTTGGCTCGCCACGATTTTGCAATCGTCGGATAGCGTGAGTCCCAGGTCGCGGCGAATGATTCCAAGTGTTGCTCGGCCTCTGCGCTGGTGGTCGCGCGGTAGATGGCTTTCAAGTCGGCAGCGACAACTTTCCGGTCTTTGAACGACACGTAGGCCAACGAAAAGCGCATCAGGTGAACGAGACAGAGTTGGACTTGCGTCTGCGGATAGATGGTCTCGATGGCTTCCGGGAAGCCTTTCAGACCATCAACGCAGGCGATGAAGATGTCGCGCACGCCCCTGTTTTTTAGCTCCGTGATGATCGAGAGCCAGAACTTGGCTCCTTCATTCTCTGAGACCCACAGGCCGAGAACTTCTTTAATGCCTGACATATTGACGCCGATGGCGAGGTAAATGGCTTTGTTCGAGACTCGCCCCTGGTCTTTAACTTTGACCTGTAAAGCGTCGAGATAAAGGATCGGGTAAAGCGGGTCGAGCGGGCGCGATTGCCACGTGCGAACTTCATCGATCACGCCGTCGGTGACGGTCGAGACGAGGTCGGGCGAGACCTCGACACCATATATCTCTTGGAGATGAGCTTGAATCTCGCGGCAGGTCATGCCTCTGGCGTACATCGAGATGATCTTGTCATCAAAGCCGTCGAAGCGGGTCTGACCACGCTTAATGAGTTGCGGCTCGAACGAGCTGGTGCGGTCTCTCGGCACATCAATCTGGAGTTGGCCGCGCTTGCCTTTGATAGTTTTCGACGACTTGCCGTTACGGGAGTTGCCGGAGTTCGCACCGGCGGGGTCGTGCTTCTCGTAGCCGAGATGGTAAGTCATCTCGCCTTGCAGAGCGCGCTCGACCACCGCTTTCGTGAGTTGTTGGAGGAGACCATCGTCGCCGAACATATCTTCGGGCGACTTGTAGTCTTTCAGTAGTTCGTCTAAGAGTTCTGGTGTAATCGGCATAATCATTCCTTTCTCCAAACAGGTTAAGTTGATTATTACCGTTTACACAATCTGTCTGATACCCCCAAGCATTGGCTTGACGAAGCTGAGTCCAGTATGATCCCCATTCCTGATTTGCCCTTGTGACGCGCAGCGCCAACATCTTCTCGGTGTTCTCCACCAGCCACCACGCCCCGCTGATTTTCAACCGAGATTGGATGACCGTGCGATGACTGCTCTCAATCTCGCCGCT
>JANOGZ010001313.1:0-1702 GCA_031406255.1 Pyrinomonadaceae bacterium
TAATGCCAATCTGATGCTCGCCAAGATCGGCGAAACGCATTATCTGATGGGCAACGCCGATGAAGCGCGCGCCGCCTTTGCTCGGATCAATGTGAAGGAGAGTACCGGTAGTGCGCCGCCGAACGCGGTGCCGATCAGCGCGACAAATAATCCGAGCGCGGAGATGTCTAGCGCGACGAATAATAAGAGCACCGGCAATGCTTCTTTCATGAATGCGGTTTTCGGCGCCGGCTCCGCCGCGCTCGCCTGTGCCGCACCAAAAAAGCCCGGCAGCAACTCGAACGACCCGAACAACCCGAACGGCAATCCCGGCAGTCAGCCGCCCAACATGGGACATGCCCCGGCCAAGCCGGACGGCATCGGTCGGATGGATTTGCGGGTGACCGATCAGGACGGCAATCCGGTCAAAGGCGTTAAAGCTAAATTATTGTCGAAGCGTCCGAACGGATTCGAGTGTGATTGCTGGGAGATGACCGACGCCACGGGTCGCGCCGTGCTGCCGCCGCTTCATGTCGGCAAGCTCAAATTGCTGTTAAAGGCCCCCGGCTACGCGTCGCAGGAGATACCCGTCGCGGCCGACGCGCTCGCGCAGCCGGTGCGCGTCACGATGCAGGCCAAGAACGCGGCGCAGCAAGCCAAGAGCGGAACGCAGCAAGCCAAGAAAGCAACAGAAGTCAAGGAGGTGGCCGAGGTGGCCGGTGCGATCGCGCAGTGCGCCAACCTCTATCGCCTCTTTATGAACTATGCGAACAGCGAGTTTGGACTGGCGCGTGCCGACTTCGCCAACAATCTGCTCGATTCCGCCCAAACACACTTTAAAAATCTGCTCGCCGCCGCCGATACCAGTTCGCCGATCGGAAATTACGCGCAGGCGCAGCGCTTCCGCGTCGCCGCGCGCACGGGTCTCGGCGACATCGCTTTCCGCCAGGGACGCTTCGTCGATGCGATCCAGCTTTACACGGATGCGATTGACGGCGCGCGCCTCGAGGGACGTATTCATCTGCTGTGGGGCGCGCAGCGCGGGCTCGGACGGAGCCGCCTGGCGTTAGCCGCTCAGGAAAAAGATCAGGCGAAAGCGGCGCAGTTGCGTGGAGAGGGTTTAAGCGCGTACGGTGACGCGCTGAAGACGATCGAGACGATCCTCGCCGGAAGCCTGCGCGCGGACGAGGCCCGCAGCACTTTCCTGTCGACGACGAAGGATGTCTTTGACGAGGCCTCGAGCGCGCTGGCCGAGATCGCTCTGATTGCAGGCGCCGGGCCGCTCGGCGCACAAGCTCTTCCCTTCGCCGCGAATGCCTTCAAGATCGTCGAGCAGGGTCGCGCCCGCTCGCTGCTCGACATGCTCGGTGAAACCAGGGCGGAGATTACCGAAGGCGTGCCGCCCGAACTGCTGAAGCGCAAGACCGACAACATGGCTCGCCAGCAGGAGATCGCGCAGCAACTGACCGGCGTCCAGCTAGCAGGTGTGACGCCCGCGCTACCCATTGATCAACTGGAACCCGAACTCGAACGGCTAGGGTCAGAACACGACGTCATCGAGAATCAAATCAGAACCAGCAACCCGCGTTACGCGTCGCTCACCAAAACTCAGCCGCTGACGCTCGCCGAAGTGCAGCAGCGTCTGCTCGATGATAAAACGGTGCTGCTCGAATACAGTCTCGGCAAAGAGAACTCCTATCTGTGGGTGGTGACGCCATCGAGC
>JANOGZ010000439.1:0-3899 GCA_031406255.1 Pyrinomonadaceae bacterium
TCGAGGCCGCGAAACCCCTCGCCCGCGGCGGTTATTTCGAGCCGCGGCAGCGCGCGCGGCGCGCGCGACAGAAGTTCTCTGACCTGTTCCAGATGATTTTTGTAGATGTGGTAATCGCCGAGCGTGTAGATGAATTCGCCCGGTTCGAGCCAGCAGACATGCGCGACTAAATGGATCAGCAGCGCGTACGAGCTGATATTGAACGGCACACCCAGGAACGCATCCGCTGAACGCTGGTAGAGCTGGCAGTGGAGCCGCTTCTCATCTTCTACCTTAAACTGAAAGAGCGTGTGGCAGGGCGGCAGGTCGACCATCTCGCACTGCGCCGGGTCCCAGCCGGTGACGATCAGGCGGCGCGAGTTCGGGTTCCGCTCGATGTCGCGAATCAGGCGCGCGATCTGGTCGACGCCGTTTCGCGCCGGGTAGTCACCGCCGAAAGAGCGCCACAGGTAGCCATAGATGGGGCCGAGATCGCCGGCCGCGCGATTGAAGCGGCTCGTGTGCGCGGCGTCGGCCCACTCGGCCCAGATGTCCACTCCTCTGGCGCGAAGGTTCGCTTCGTTGGTGTCGCCGGAGAGGAACCACAGCAGTTCCTCACAAACCCAGCGAAAAGGAACGCGTTTAGTGGTTACGATCGGGAAACCTTCACGCAAGTCGAATCTTGTCTGGTAGCCGAAGTGGGAGATCGTGCCGACGCCCGTCCGGTCGTGATGCTCTCGGCCATGCGCCAGGATGGATTTAAGGAGATCGTGATATTGTTTCATGGAGGTCTGTAAAGGATGACCGATCAATCATACATCATAACTTTTAAGCTGCGCCGGTGCCGCTTCACAAGTTCTACATTTTTTGCTACTAATGCGCCACGCTTCGCTTGATATCGATCAGGGGCCAAACTTTCGGGAGAGCTCGCGTCGAAAACCCGGAGAGAGAGATGAGCCACACACCGAAGATCCACAACACCGATCGTAGCGGGGTCGCCCTGGTCGGCGCACCCGCGCCCGATTTTGCGCTCTCGGATGCGGACGGACGGGTGTGGCGTCTTTCGGACAGACGCGGCCGTGTCGTGGTTCTGCTCTTCTATCCGGGCGACGAAACGCCCGTCTGTATCAGGCAGATGTGCTCGGTGCGCGACCGCTGGCAGGACTACGTGAATACCGGCGCGGAAGCGGTCGGCATCTCGACCGACACGGTGGAATCTCACCGACGTTTCGCCGCGCATCACAGGCTGCCGCTGCCGCTGCTGGCGGATGTGGACGGCGCGGTGACCAGGCTGTATGGCGTTCGCTCGTTGATTCCCGGAAGGGTCGCGCGCTCCGTCATCGTCGTCGATGCCGACGGTATTATCCGTTACCGAAAAGTCAGGCCGCTCGTCGGGCTGCTGCTTCCGCCGAACGATGATGAGACCATCGCGGCGATACGCACGGCGCAGCTCACCTCGCCGCTGCCACCACCGCCCGCGCCCGCCTGGGAATGAGACCACGCTGATCGGGCGCGGCGCGGTTGTGGTATCGTGATCCGCCAGATACTAACGGGACCGATATTTTTCAGGGAGGAGATTTATCATGTCAGAGACGATCAAATGCAAACGCTGCGGTCATAAGCGTTCGCCGCTCGGCTATGCGCCTTTTCCAAATGAGATCGGGCAGCAGATCGGAACCGGTGTGTGCCAGCCGTGCTGGGCCGAGTGGCTCCAGAAACAGAACCAGCTCATCAATCATTACGGCCTGGATTTAGTAAACCCGGATGCGCAGAATTTCCTGTTCGATAATATGAAGGGCTTTTTCTTCGCCGCCGGCGGCACAACGGCGCAGATCGACACGTCAAAAGAAGGCAGCATCAAGTGGTAACCGGGGATGACCGAGGGCCGCGCGTGACTGAAAGCGCGAGTCTAAACCTTCCGGGGCGACCCTTCGCCTTCGCTCTCATCCCGCTCTCACCCCCATTTTATCGCCCTCTGAAGAGCGTCCCGCTTCCCGGTCGCGGGCGCACACCGAACTCTCGGGTCGGAGCCGGATGACGCCGGGCGCAGGGCCGCGCCCGGCGCGGATCCGGCTCACGGCGCCGGCGCTTCTGTCACTCGATCGTCCATGGCCGGATCACCACCCTTTTGCTCCTCTTTCATTTCACGCATCAGGAAGTAGTTGAGTCCGGTGCGGATCACCGCGATCGCGCCGAGCTTACCGATCTGATCCCAGCTCGGCGCGATCGCCGTCGAGAGAATATCCGCGCCGAGCTGAAATTCGAGGGCGAGGGCCAGATAGCGCGCCAGCGTCAGCCGCACCTCTGTATAGCCCGCCACCCTCCTCCGCGCCGAGAGGATGCGTATAAATTGATAAACTGCAACGAAGACGCCTAAAGCGATCACCGCCGCGCCCGTCATCTCGACCGCGAGGCGGAGCCACTGGACGGCATTGATGATGGTTTCTTCGGCGGCGCTTCCCTCCGGTGTCGGGATCAGGCTCCACCTGTGCGCGCCCTCTTCGAGCGCCAGCAGAATTGCGCCGGGCATCAACAAAATTTCGTCGCTTTCTCGGTAAAGGAAACAATGCGGCGGAAGATCGCTCTCGACAATCTCCTTCCGCCGGCGAAACCGACCCGCTTTTTCGCATTCTAACGAATTGATTTGCCCGGCGACAATAGTTTTCGCGCCGTGCCCGCGTCGCCGCCCGCGCCACGGCCGTAACGCGCCTGCCGCGAAAACACCTTCGCCGCGGGTCGTCGGCGCTTGCGTCTTTCGTAAACTAGTGGTTAATATGCTCCCCGACCCGGGGCCACCCTCTATTGCTGAAGACGCGGTTTTATCGAGGAACGCGCGACGCGCCGTCTCGCGGCGGCCTCGCGCGTTCGGGTGTCTATCAGGGTTTTCCGACTTTGCTCAGGGGATACATCTAAATCACAGGAGAGAATATGAACAAGAATAAAATCGCCGCCTTCGTCGCGGGAACTGCGCTCGCCGCGCTCGCCGGATGCGCCGAAACCACAACGACCAACAGTAATGCCAATGGCAACACGGTGCCTTCGAATACGGCCGTTGTCACCAACAACAACGGTAACACCAATACGGCCGGCGTCACGACGACCAACACCACCACGACGACCACGCGCAACTACAACGCCAACATCACGCGCGCGGAATACGACAAAGACAAGGATCGCTACTCACGCGAGGCGAAAGAAGCCGGCAACACGATCGGTCAGGGTGCCAACGACGGATGGCTGTGGACCAAGACGCGCGCTGCGCTGCTGACCACCGACGACCTCCGCGAGTCCACCATCAATGTTGACGTGGAAAATGATGTCGTGACCCTCAAGGGCAGCGTCGCCAACGCCGCGCAGAAGGCCAAAGCCGAAACGGTGGCCAAAGGCATTGAAGGAGTCAAGAGCGTCAAGAATCAACTGACGGTCGCCGCCGCCGGCGCGACCACAAACACCAACGCCAACCATAACGCCAACGCGACCCATAACGCGAACAAGAAATAATCGCGTCAATCACGCCGCCAGCGGAGGGCACATGTCGGCGGCGCATCCGCGAGAAATGACGCGGGGGCGCTTCCGGTGCCCGGCAAATACTCGTATCCGAAGGGGTGAGCGCGAAGCGACGGCTCATCCCTTCAATACTGTAAAGAAACAGCCCGGGCCGCGATGAAAACTTTTCAGCGGCCAGGCGCGTAACAAGCAGGGCACGTCCGCCGTCGGATCATCACCGATCAGCTTCAGCTCATTAAGATGTTCTTGCCGGGGCGTGATTCCTTTTATTTCGAAGATAAAACGTCAGCGCTCAGCAATCAGCGTTCAGCTTTCAGCTAACATAAAGAAGTGCGCCTCGGGCCCGGCGCGTCCCCGCACGCGCGCTATGAAAGCATCGACACCACACATGACTGGCTGAACGCTGATTGCTG